>CAZPXE010000605.1:0-2298 GCA_964590545.1 uncultured Rhodobacterales bacterium
TGAACGGGTTCTGCAAGGACGTGCTGCAAGCGCTGCCGATGGAGTTCGCAATGGAAGCGCAGGCATTGGTGGCGATTTCGCTGGAAGGGTCTGTGGGCTAAGCGATGTCGGGCGCTGTCGATCAGTTAACGTCTTCGGAAAGGAAGAAGATCGCGATACGCGCGCGGCGTCGTCTCGGTCAAGAAGCCGTTCTGATACTAACTTTCGGTTTCGCGGTCTTATGTGTTCTCTATTTTTTCATGCATAAAGTGACGCTTGTGCCTTTCATCCTTTGGTCCGGATTGCCGTTTGCAGCAGCCATGCTTGTTTTGGCATTCGGAACCTCGGTCATTTTGTGCATCGCGCATGTGGCGTTTTGGCGGTCCCGCTTGCAGGCTGCCCGCGAGCAGCATGGTAAAATACTTCATGATTATCAACGCGTTCGACGCCAAGAAATTGAGGAACGGATTGAACGGCGAGGGGGCGCAACGTGACGTTGGAGCCATCTGAACAAGCCACCAATCTGCGCCGCCCAATCGTGTCCGATCTGGATGGCACACGCGAGGGTGGGCTGGTCTTTTGCATCGCGCTCATCCTTGGGGTGATCGCGGCGGCGTCTGTTGTGGCCGGGGCGCTGACCTCGTTCTGGGTGTGGTTTGCCATTCTGATTACGGCGGGCGGCATTGCGGTGAATGTGAAGCTTCTGGTCGCGCACTGGTCTGGGCACAAATCCGACTGGGAGGACGCGGAGTGAGCCCCGTGGCGCGCATCATGGGTCTTTCGACTGCGTTCGGCGCGTTGCTGGGCGGTGGGCTGACCTTTTTTATCGCCTCTGGCCTGTTCTGGGGCGGGCTGATTGGCGGGGCGCTGACCGGCGCGGCGATTGGCGTCGTGTTTGTGATGCTGGCGGCATCTGAGAGCGAAGAATAACGGACCCGGTCCGAGAACCCTTGGGGAGAGAAACGCATGATCATCACCACAACGAACACTGTCGAAGGCTACCAAATCTCTGATTACAAAGGGATTGTGGTGGGCGAAGCGATTATGGGCGCGAATGTCGTGCGCGATGTGTTCGCTTCGATCACAGATATCGTGGGCGGGCGTTCGGGCGCGTATGAGAGCAAGTTGCAGGACGCGCGCGAGACGGCACTCAGCGAGCTTGAGGACCGCGCACGGGCGATGGGCGCGAATGCGGTCGTTGGCGTCGATCTGGATTACGAAGTGGTCGGGAAGTCGATGCTGATGGTCTCGGCCTCGGGCACTGCTGTGGTGCTGGGGTAAGGATATGAGCGCGCCGCTGACCCTCTTTTGGTGGAAAGGGGTTCCCAACTTTGGGGACGCGATTTCGCCTGCGGTGGTGGCGCATTTGTCGGGGCGTGTGGTGGAGCATTCAGGCCCGCGCAAGGCGGATCTGATCGCGATTGGCTCGCTGTTGCAGATCGTGCGGCGGAAGCTGTCGGAACACCCGCGTGAAGATAAGCCTTTCGTGTGGGGCACCGGGATGCTCGGCCCGGTGAACAAGGATGTGCTGGATCATGTGAACCTTGCTCTGCTGCGGGGGCCGGTTTCGGCAGCGCTGCTGGGGGTTGAGGCGCGCGCGTTCGGCGATCCGGGGCTGCTGGTGAACGATGTCTATCCCGCACCGCCGCGCCGCGATGTGGTGGGCGTGGTGCCGCATCACACGCGCGCCGATGACCCGCAGTTGCGCGCGGTGATTGACGCGGACCCGGCGCTGGCCCTGATTGACCCGCGGGGCGATGCAGAAGCTGTGTGCACGGCCATTGGCTCTTGCGCGCATGTTATCGCTTCGTCCCTGCACGGATTGATCGTCGCGGATGCCTATGGCGTTCCGTCCACGTGGCTCGACCCGGTCGGGCAGGGGCGGCTGAAATACCATGATTACGCGGCCTCGGTGGGCCGTGATCTGACCGGGCCGATTGCGGTGGCGGATATTCCGTCCGCCCTCCGGCAACTGCCCGCCACCATACGCCACGCCGATGGTATCGAGCGCTGCCGCGCAGCGCTTCGCAATACATTCCCTGCCGCTTTGAAGGCAGCCCCCCATAACGCAGCCCCGGCGGCTGCCTGAGATAGAAAAGGAAAAGAAAAATGCTGAACATCAAAGGCTTGCAGGTCTCTTTGGAAGAAGAAGACAAGGAAATTCTGAAAGGCGTCGATCTGGAGGTCGAGGCGGGCAAAGTCCACGCGATCATGGGGCCGAACGGGTCGGGCAAGTCGACGCTGTCCTATGTCCTGTCGGGCAAAGACGGCTACGAAGTGACGGGCGGCAGCGCCACGCTGAGCGGCGAAGACGTGCTG
>CAZPXE010000606.1:0-2296 GCA_964590545.1 uncultured Rhodobacterales bacterium
GACCACGCCCGCCAGCGTCGCCAGCCAGTAAATCCCCACCAGCCGCGCCAAGCGCGCCGGATCATCCGGGGCCACATCCGCCAGCAAGAAGCCAGTATAAGCCACTAACAGAATCGCCGCAGGCCACAGCCCAAGCCACGCCGGAAGGCGCAGCGCGGGCTTAGGGTAGCCCAGCAGCGCCACCGGGCCGAGCCACGGGTTCACCCATGTCCAAATGTTGCCAATCAGCCCGGCCAGCGTGACAAGCGCGATCCAACCCAGCGTCCAGAATCCCAGCGGCATCAGGTTCGACAGCGGATCTCGCGGCCCGGTCATCCCGATCCACACCATTCCGGCCATCAGCCCCAGACAAATCAGCGACAGCCCTTGCGCCAGACGCGGCGCCCAGCGCGGCGCAAAGCGGCGGGGGGTAAAGACGGGGCCAAGCGCGCCCTCGGGCAGCGCTGCGAGCAGCAGAACCGTCAGCGCCACGACCGCCACGCCCGCCGCCGCATAAAAATCAGTCGGCAAGAGCAAAACGAAGGCTTGTTCAGCCACATGCGCCTGCGCCGCGCACGGCATCGCAAGCGACAACAGCGCCGCCAACTTGACGGCTGGAACAGCACCCCGCATCCTCATGCGCGTATGTAGACACCAAGAGGGCCGCTTTGAAAACCGTTGTAATCGCATGTGCTGTGTTGCTGGCCGGGCTGGCGGGAGGTTTGCTGATGCGCCCGGCAAACCCGGCGCAGCATTTGCTGATCTCGCAAGCCACCGCGCGCCCGATGGAGGGGGGGACGGCGGTCGCTTATCTCGCCATCGACAATCGCGGCGCGCCGGACCGGTTGGTGTCTGTGACCAGCCCTCAGGCAAATGCAACGCTGTATTCCCCCGCCTCTGTCGCAGGCGTGCCCGTCCCCACAGGCGACGGGTCACTGGCGCTGGATGCGGCCCATATCAAGCTGTCCGGGCTGGACGGAGTGGAAAACGGCGCGCTGATTCCCGTCACTTTGCGTTTTGAAAATGCAGGCGAAGTGAACACCCGCCTCCACCTGAGCGACCCTGCCGAGATGGGCGCTGCACAAAAGCACGGCCTGTTCGGCATCGGCGATATCTGTGTGGTGGGTGAGGGCGAGCCAGCCCCGGCGATCACACTCGCCGTTTCCGAATCGGCGGAAGGGTACCAGGTGCAGGTCGTGGCCGAGCAGTTCGAGTTTTCCAAAGACCTCGCTGGCCTCTACCACGTCCCCGGCATGGGGCATGGACATATCTATGTGGGCGGCTTCAAGCTGGGCCGCCTCTATGAGCCGACCGCCAAAATCGGCGCGCTCCCGCCCGGAACGCATGAAGTACGCGTCACGCTGAACACCAATGACCACCGCGCCTATGTGGTGGATGGGGACCCCGTGACTGCCTCTGCGGTGATCGTGGTTGACTAAGGCCCCTCGCCCGCAGTTTACTTGCATACAAGTGAACTAGCGGAGCGGCAAGCTATGACGGCAGGCGCAATCATTGGCGTGGATGTGGGCGGAACTTTCACCGACCTGATCGAGCTTAATCCTGCCACGGGCTATTTGCGGCTGGCCAAGACCCCGACCACGCTGGACAACCAAGCCGTCGGCGTGCTCGCCGGGCTGGACAGCGCCGGGGTGGATCTGAGCGCGGTGGACTTGATCGTGCATGGCACCACCACCACGACCAACGCTGTGTTGGAACGCAAACTCTCGCGCACCGGGTTGATCACCACCCAAGGATTCCGCGATGTGCTGGAATTGGGGCGGCGCACGCGCCCGCAACCCTATGGGATGAAAGGCCAATTCATCCCCATCATCCCTCGTGATCTGCGCCTTGAGGTGCCCGAGCGGATGGATGCAGGCGGCAACGTCCTGACACCGCTAGACGAAGACGCCGTCCGCGCTGCCGTACAAAACCTGCTGCATGAAGGCTGCGAAGCGCTGGTGATCCACTTCCTGCACGCCTATGCAAACCCGGACCACGAACGCCGCGCCGCCGAAATTGCGGCGAAGCTTTGGCCCAACACCTACATCACCACCGGCCACGCCCTTCTGTCCGAAACCCGCGAGTTTGAACGGGGGGTGACAGCCGCCGTCAACGCCTCCGTCCAACCGCTACTGGAGCGCTATGTGGGCCGCTTGCGCGATGAACTTGCCGGGCGCGGCTATGGCGGCGATGTGCTGGTGATGAACGGAAATGGCGGCATGGTCTCGTCGCGCGTGGTCGCGCGCGAGGCCGCCAAGACGGTCATGTCCGGCCCCGCCTCTGGCGTGATGGCCGCCGCCTATACCGGGCGACGGGC
>CAZPXE010000607.1:0-2288 GCA_964590545.1 uncultured Rhodobacterales bacterium
AATGGTACTGGAAGGTGGATCTGCACAATCTGCTCCACTTCCTGCGCCTGCGCGCGGATGCCCATGCGCAATACGAGATCCGCGTTTATGCCGAGCAGATGTGTAAACTTGTGGCGGATTGGGTGCCCTTCGCCTATTCCGCGTTCGAAGATTACCGTTTGGGCGGCGCGAACCTGTCGGGCCGGGCGATGGACTGCATCCGCAAGATGCTGGCGGGTGAGGCGGTGACGCAGGAAAGCTCTGGCATGAGCAAGGGCGAATGGCGCGAGTTTGAGGCTATTCTTAAAGGCTAGCGACGATTGTCTTCGAACCGGAAACAACTGCGGCCCGATTGCGCCAATTGCCTGCGCAATAGGCCGGACACTGCAACCTGACGCAGAAATAACTGGACAGAAATCAGGTGTGCAGGCAGGCTGCGGCCACTGAATCTAGTATGTCTGATAAAAAAAGAGGGCAAATATGCGTATCAGAGCAGCGATTTTTGCAGGGCTGGGGCTGGCGATGCTCGGGCTGCCAGCTACGGCCGAAGGGCCGCGGATTTATCCTGTGCACACGGCACACAACTACTGTCCAGAGGGGCTGCAACCTGTGTCAATGGACGGCACAATTTGCTGTGGCAAGCCGAACCAAAAGCACAGCTATCAGGCGATGATGTCTCATCCGGTCAAGAAAAAGGTGCACAAGGTGCGCCACGTTCGGGCCGTTGACTGCCCAATCGGTGAAAAAGGGTGTCGTTAGAGCAATAGCTTGACGAAAGATCCTCGGCGCCCACAAGGGCGCCGCTATGCTTTTTGGGTCAGACCGCAGTAAGGTCTGTCGCCATCGTTCGCCCGTCACGGCCTTCGCTCAGCTCAAAACTGACTTTCTGGTTGTCCGCCAGACCAGTCATACCCGAGCGTTCCACGGCTGAAATGTGAACAAACACATCGTTGCCGCCATCGTCGGGTGCAATGAACCCATATCCTTTAGTCGTATTGAACCATTTCACGGTGCCGGTAGCCATACCCCGGGTCTCCTTGATCGTCTGCAGTTCAACCACCTCGGTCGCGTCCAAGGTGGGTCGTTCCATAGCAGGTCGATGATGCGGTAACTGCCGCTTGACCGTCTGCTCAACCTAGGAGATTGTGCATATTCACTGAAAATCAAGAAAAATGAGACAAGGGCTTGTAGGCGCTCCTTAGTCTTGCGGGGGATGCTTAGATGGTACACATATATGGGTTGAAGGCCTGTGATACTTGCCGCAAGGCGTTGAAAGCCTTGGAGAACGCGGTATTGGTGGATATTCGAGCCACTCCGATGGATCCAACGTTGCTGGCGCGCGCAATCGAAATATTTGCTGACACAATTGTGAACACAAGGTCAACAACTTGGCGCGGATTAAGCGAAGAAGAGCGCTCTGGTGACACTTCGGACCTGCTGAAGGCGCATCCCGCCCTGATGAAGCGGCCTTTGATCGAGGCAGATGGCGCGCTCTATCTGGGGTGGACCAAAGACACACAAAGCGCCCTTGGTCTCTAGCGTTATCGTAGGTCAGGCGGCGTCGCGTCTGCGGCCAATTCGGGCACAATATCTGCCAGCGGCGTAACGGTGGATTGTTTCGAACCAAGGCGGCGGACAGACACGGTTTTTTCGTCGACCTCCCGGTGCCCTACGGCAAGGATTACGGGCACTTTGCTAAGGGAATGCTCGCGAACCTTATAGTTGATCTTCTCGTTGCGGATATCGGCCTCGACCCGCACACCAACGGCGGTTAGCTGCGCGACCACATCGTTGACATAGGCGTCGGCGTCAGAGGTGATCGAGGCGACGACCACCTGACGCGGCGCGAGCCAGAACGGCAGCTTGCCCGCATGTTCTTCGATCAGGATGCCGATGAACCGCTCGAAACTGCCCAGCGTCGCGCGGTGCAGCATGACGGGGCGGTGTTTCGCGCCATCGGAACCTACATAGGTGGCATCCAGCCGCTCGGGCAGGACGAAATCGACTTGAAACGTGCCGCATTGCCAGACCCGGCCAATGGCGTCGGTCAGCGAAAATTCCAGCTTCGGACCATAAAACGCACCTTCGCCGGGGTTCATAATCGGCTCGACCCCCGCTGCACGGGTGGCCTCCAGCAGAGCGGTTTCGGCCTTGTCCCAGACCTCATCACTGCCCGCGCGCTGCTCGGGGCGGTCAGAGAAGAGGATATCGAACTTTTCAAACCCCAGATCGCGGTACATGTCTGACAAGAAGTCGATGAACCGCGCGCATTCCACTTCGATCTGCGATTCTTCGGCGAAGATATGGCC
>CAZPXE010000608.1:0-2288 GCA_964590545.1 uncultured Rhodobacterales bacterium
CAATCCGCTCGCCCGGCTTCACTTTGCGCAGCGGCTTCAACAGCGCTTGCCAGTTACCTTCGGCGTTGGGCGAGAGCAGCGTCACCTCCACCTTCGCGGTTACCTGCCCTTGTGCGCTGTCTCGGGTACGCGTGCCGGACAGACGCGCCGGGATCACTTTGGTGTTGTTCAGCACCAACCGGTCGCCGGGGCGCAGCCAGTTTGGCAGGTCGATCACCGCGCGATGGTGCATCGGCGCGCCGTTTCTCGTCCCCTCAGCTACAAAGAGCCGCGCTGAGGATCGGGGGGACGCAGGACGGGTCGCGATCAGGCCATCCGGGAGGTCGAAATCGAAGTCAGACAGTTGCATGGCGCGCAGGTAGCTGCGCGGCGGGCCGGGGTCAAATGGAGATATTCAGCGCGCGGGGCGTCGCCGCAGGCCACTAGCGCGAAAGGCTTGGCTCAGCGCCCGGTTCTTCCCCCGGTTCGCGGCTTACGGTGGGAGCCGGGCGGCGGAAGATTTCGCGGAAAATCGACGGGGTGAAGGCCGATAGCGGGTTCACAGACACATCCGGGTTTGAAGCTGGGCCGGTCAGACGAAAATTGAACCCGATCAGCCCCTCCCCGCGCCGGGTCAGCACCGAGCCGATCCCGTTGATCAGATAAAGCGGCGAGAAGACCCCGCGCATATCCATCCGAGCCGAATTCACATCATAGGTCCCGTCCATGGACAGCCCGATCGAGGGGCCAACAGCGCTCGCCTCCGTCAGGGTCACACGGTCTGGCGTCAGGCGGAAAGCCGCGTCCACCGATTGGAAATGCAGGCCTTGCCCGCCCATCTGCTCTAGCAGCCCCACGACCGACAGCGCGTTGAACAGGGCGGCGATTGCGGGTGCGTCGGTGATGCGTGTGTTCTGGATTTTCAGCTGGCCATTGAACCCGCCCGCCGTGCCAACGGGCGAGAGCACCAGTTGCATCTTCCCGCCGCGCGCTTGTTTCAGCAATCCGGCAGAGGCGAAAACGCGGCCCGCATCAGAAGAGGTGATCTTGAACGCGCTGCGCTGGTTTTGCGGAACCACCTCGCCCGCCACCTGCGCCGCGCCGTTGACGCGCCCGGTGAAATTGCCCAACAATCCGCGCCGCAGTTCGAACTGGCCGCGCATATCGGTCAGCGCAATCGTGTCGGTGATGCGCAGACGGTCCAGCGCTAGGGTCAGCGGGCCGCTTTGCCCGGCGCTGCCGCCGCCACTGCCGCCCCCGAAACTGGCCTGCCGCATATCGAGCGAGCCGCCCCGCACATTCACCGCCGGAGCCGCGCCTGCACCGCGCCCGGTCAGGGTGACGGGTGCATCCAGCCAGCCCCCAACCCGCACGCGCGAGAAATCCGCACGCTCCAGCCCACCGCCGGGGCGCAGAGAGACAGAGCCCGCCGCTGTCAAACCGGGCGCGGACACTTCAAGCCGTTCAACCGACGGGCGCGCGCCAAGGGTGCCCGAGACGCGCAGATTGCCCCGAGCGCCCGTGGATTTGGACCAGCCAAGCGGCGGGATCGACAGGCCAACGCCGCCGAGGCGGCTGGTCAGATCAAAGCGCACCGGCGCGGAACTGCCACGCGCGGGCAGTGCCAAGGTCAATTGCCCCTGCCCGCGTCCGCGCACCGAGCCGGGCGGCAGGCCAAGGTTCAGCACGTCCACCGCTTTGGCCGACAGCTCGACCTGTCCTGTGACCTCTGAGCGCCCATCCGCCTCCGGCCCCAGTGCCTGACGCCAGACCGCATCGAAGGGCAGCCCGTCAAATGTGCCGCGCCCGGCAATGCGCAAGGTGGGCGTGTCGATATTGGTGGCGGTGAGCGTGAGCCGATCTGCGCGCAGCCGTCGCCCTTCAACCAACCGGGTGCTGTTAACGCCGCGCAGATCAGCCTCGACGTTGAACCGCACTGTGCCCGGCGGCAGGTTTGGGCGCAAAGGCAGCAGCAGAACGGTTTCCGCCTCGGCCCGTGCCTTTGCGACCGATACAGGCAGGCCCGCATTGTCCATGATGTTCAGCGGATCGTTGTTCAGAACAGACAAAATCGCCGATGCCGGACCTTTGGTTTTCAGGCGGAACACAGCGGGCGCGCCGCCTTTCACCGTGATATCGGGGATAACCATGGTTGAGCCCGCCATATCCACGCGCCCGCCCTCTTCGGCGATGACTTGGCTGAGGATGACGACGGTCACGTCCTCGCCGCTCTTGTTGTCCACGATGCGCACGTCCTCGCCTTCACGGATAAAGGCGCCCTGCATTTTGTGGCGTTGCCCGAGCGCCAG
>CAZPXE010000609.1:0-2285 GCA_964590545.1 uncultured Rhodobacterales bacterium
TGATGCTGCCAAACCACCACCTCGCCAAGCCGGTTCTGATCGGTGAGATCCAGGACGATGGTCAGTTCGATATCATCTCTCAAACCGAAGAAGTGCCGGGCGACGCCTGGACCGACTTCCTGCCGGAATCGGCTGTGCTGAAGTCCGACTGGGCTGAGCTGGGCTGCGGTATGTACAACACCGAAACCAGCAGCTGCGTTCAGATCAAGTCGAACTACTAATCTGATCTAAACATGACCGACTGGGGCGCGCCTTCTCCTCCCATTGCGCCCCAGTCACCCTGCTCAAGGACGTCCCCCACCATGTTCAGCGTTTTTCGGCAGATGCTTGTCTGCTGCCTGGTCTTCCTCACTCTGGCCCCCGCCGCCTTTGCGCAGGACGAGACCGCGCCGATACAGCAGCTTCTGCAAGAACACGGGGAGATCATCGCAAAATCCTCTCGCAAAACCATCGGCCCGGCCATCGATGCCCTTGCCGCAAGTGGGCTGTCCGAAGCGCAGACCGTGTTGGAGCGTTGGCAAAACAAAGAGATGTGGTTCGAAAAGGAAACGCGTCTGTTCGTTTTCGCCGAGGAAGGCGAGAATAAGTCTCTGATCCTTTACGACGTTTCGAATGGTGAGGAATTCGGTACCGCCGAAAAGAAAGCCTACAAACAACTGAAGCCAAATTCCGGCATCAGGGGTATGATCGGGGCCGCGCTTGTGCAGTTCCAACTGAGCGCCCCTGATCCTGTGCAGCGCGCGACAGCGCTTGATGCGATCGAACGCGACGCGGAACCCTCGCACCTGACCGCCCTGCGCGCCGCGATTGACAACGAAGCCGATGCCGCGTTGAAAGCGCGCAAAGAGCGCATAGAACGCCTTTTGACCATTCGTTTCGCCAACGACGAGGCCGAGCGGATTGCGGCGATAAAAGGGTTCGCAGGCGATCTTGGCGTAGACGTGCGCGCCGCCTTGAACCCGCTTGTTTCCAACGAAATTCGTGTTGGTGAGACAGTGCCTGAGGGTGCGCGCCCGTTGACCATTGGCGCGAATGGTCTCGCTGTTTCTGACGCCTATGCCTTGCTTGTTGCCGCAGATCTTGCGCCCGCGCGCTCGGATATGGATGCCATCCGCCGGACCCTCATCGAAAACATCGACGGCACGACCGTTGCCGGCGTGCAAGTCGCGTCGCTCAGTACCGATGAAGCGCGGCTGTCGGCCTATGCTACGTTGGCCGAGCAAGGCACAGTGGCCCCGCTGGTAACTGATACTGACGTCTCCGCCGCTGTGCAGGCCTTCAAATTCTTCACCGTTTTCACGGGCGCGCCGCTCGCTGTGGCCGAGGCGGCGGAAGCTGCTCTGAGCGACATCGAAACTTCCGTTGCCGTAAACCAAACGATTGACCTGACGTTGGACGCTATTTCTCTCGCGTCGATCTATTTCCTCGCGGCCATCGGTCTTGCCATCACCTTCGGTGTCATGGGGGTGATCAACATGGCGCATGGCGAGTTCATCATGATGGGCGCCTATACCGGCTATGTCGTGCAACTTGTCGTGCCCGACTATACGCTCTCGATCCTTATCGCGATCCCGCTGGCGTTTATGGTGACGTTCGGCGCAGGTGTCGCGATGGAGCGGCTGGTGATCCGCTGGCTTTATCACCGCCCGCTTGAGACGCTTCTGGCGACCTTCGGGGTTTCTATCGCTCTGCAACAATTGGCCAAGAACATCTTCGGCACACAAGCGCGCCCCCTGACAGCGCCCGGCTGGCTGGATGGGTCTTGGGTCGTCAATGACATCGTGTCGATCAGCTATATTCGCATTGCGATTTTTGTGCTGGCGCTGCTGTTCCTTGCGCTGTTCCTGTTCGTGATGAACCGCACCCGGCTGGGCCTTGAGGTGCGCGCCGTGACGCAAAATCCGCGAATGGCCGCTTCGATGGGCATCAACCCGGACAAGATCAACATGCTGACCTTCGGTTTCGGCTCTGGCATCGCGGGCATCGCCGGTGTTGCCATCGGCCTCTACGCCAAAGTGACGTCCGAGATGGGCGCGGATTATATCGTTCAAAGTTTCATGACGGTCGTTGTCGGCGGCGTCGGAAATATCTGGGGTACGCTGCTTGGCGCGACCCTTGTCGGCACGCTGCAAAAGGGGATCGAGTGGATGAACCCGTCCAACACACTTGCCGCGCAGACCTATATGATCCTGTTCATCATCCTGTTCATCCAGTTCCGCCCACGCGGCATCATCGCCCTCAAAGGGCGCGCAGCGGAGGCTTAAACTGATGAGCTCGCCCTCAAC
>CAZPXE010000610.1:0-2278 GCA_964590545.1 uncultured Rhodobacterales bacterium
CCTCATTCAACATTGATACCTGGGCGATGGGCGCGCCGCTGCTGGATGCGATTGCCGCGCAGGCGCAGGGGGCAGAGATATGTGTGGCCGAAGGCTCGATGGGCCTGTTCGACGGTGTGGCAACGCGCGGGCAGGTGGGCTTTGGTTCCAGCGCCGAGACAGCGCAGCGTATGGGCTGGCCTGTGGTGCTGGTCATTGACGTGGGCGGGCAGGCGCAAAGCGCGGCTGCGACGGCCCTTGGCTTTCGCGAGTATCTGCCGGGCTTGCCCTTCGCCGGTGTGA
Source organism: uncultured Rhodobacterales bacterium (assembly GCA_964590545.1). GTDB lineage: Bacteria > Pseudomonadota > Alphaproteobacteria > Rhodobacterales > Rhodobacteraceae > Aliishimia. The sequence goes on from CAZPXE010000610.1 coordinate 283, forward strand.
TCCTGAACCGCGTCGCCTCCCCCCGGCACGAACGGCTGACGCGGCTGGGCATGGAGCGGGCCGGGCTGCCCGTGCTTGGCGTGCTGCCGCGCCGGGGCGATCTGGCCTTGCCAGAGCGGCATTTGGGGCTGATTCAAGCGGTTGAGCATCCCGATCTGGACGCGGCGATTGCAGGCTATGCAGAGTTCCTGCGCGCGCATGTGGATTTGGACGCGATCAAGGCGGCTGCAGCGGGGGCGAGCTTGCCGCAGGCGGGCGCTTTGCCGCCCCCGCCTGCGCAACGGATCGCGCTGGCGCAGGATGCAGCATTTTCGTTCACCTATCCCCATTTGCTGAAGGGTTGGCGCGACGCGGGGGCCGAGATTTTGCCCTTCTCGCCGCTGGCCGATGATGCACCCGATGCGGGGGCGGATCTGGTGTGGTTGCCGGGGGGCTATCCTGAATTGCATGCGGGCAAGCTGGCGGCGGCACAGACCTTCCTGACCGGGCTGCGCACCCATGCTCAAACGCGCCCCGTGCACGGCGAATGTGGGGGCTATATGGCGCTTGGCACCGGGTTGATCGACAAGGAGGGGCAGCGGCATCAGATGGCCGGGCTGCTTGGCCTTGTGACCAGCTATGAGAAGCGCAAATTCCATCTGGGCTATCGCCGCGCGGTGCTGAAGGCCGAGATGCCGGGGGCGCTCGTCGGGCAAGCGCTGCGCGGGCATGAGTTCCACTACTCCACCATTCTGGAAGAGCCCGACGCGCCGCTGGCGGATGTGTTTGACGCAGATGGCAATCCGGTGCCCGAAACCGGCTCGCGCCGGGGGCAGGTGACGGGCACGTTCTTCCATCTGATCACCGCAGAGGAGCGCGGCGCGTGAGCGGCTTTGTCAGTTTTGTCGGCTCTGGTCCGGGTGACCCGGAGTTGTTGACGCTTAAGGCGGTGGACCGGCTGGGCCGCGCGGATGCGGTGTTGTTTGATGATCTGTCCTCGGGGCCGATTTTGGAACATGCGCGGGCTGATGCGGATCTGGTGGGGGTTGGCAAACGGGCCGGGCGCGCTTCGCCCCGGCAACATCATGTGAGCCGGTTGCTGGTGGAATATGCGCAGACAGGGCAGCGGGTTGTGCGCCTGAAATCGGGCGATTCGGGGTTGTTTGGGCGGCTGGAGGAAGAGTTGGTTGCCTTGCGCGAGGCTGGCATTCCGTATGAGATTATTCCCGGTGTGCCCTCGGCGATGGCGGCGGCGGCAGCTTGCGGGATTCCGTTGACGCGGCGGCTGACCTCGCGCCGGGTGCAGTTTGTGACGGGTCATGATGCGCGCGGTACGTTGCCGGATGATCTGGACCTCAAGGCGCTGGCGGACCCGTCGGCCTGTACGGTCGTGTTCATGGGCAAGCGGACGTTTCCGGCGATGCTGGCCGCGCTGATGGGCGAAGGCTTGCCCGGCGATACGGCGGCGGTTCTGGCCGAGGCGGTGTCGACGCCGCAACAGGTCGTCACCCGTGCCACGGTTGCGGCGCTGGCGGAAAAGCTGGCGGAGGATGTGGGCGATAAGCCTGCGCTGATCCTGTATGGCCCCTTGGCGGAATTGGGCGCAGGCTTTGATGACTGAGCTGTGGCTCATCGGGATCGGAACGGGCGCGCCGGGCCATGTGACGCTGGATGGTCAGCGCGCGATGCGAGAGGCCGCGACGATCCTGATCCCCCGCAAAGGGCGCGGCAAAGAAGACCTCGCCCATCTGCGCGAAGCGATCCTTGACGCGGCGGGCACGGCGGCGAAGGTGATCGGCTTCGAGATGCCCGTGCGGGATGAGGCGCTGCCATATGCCGAGCGGGTAGAGGCGTGGCATGATGAGATTGCGTTGCGTTGGCAGACCGCCTTGCAAGACGCGCCGGATGGGCCGGATGGGCCGGATGGGCCAGTGGCGCTGCTGGTTTGGGGGGATCCGGGGCTTTATGACAGCACGCTGCGTATCGCCGCGCGGCTGCGGCCTGCGCCAGAGGTGAC
>CAZPXE010000611.1:0-2277 GCA_964590545.1 uncultured Rhodobacterales bacterium
GTCATCGCGATCATCTTGTTCCGCTTCGGCCAGCTATTGCGGGGCTATGTCGCCTCGGCCCGCGCCGAGGGAGAGGAGGATGTGGACGCCGAAACGCTGGGCGTTGGCTTCGGGCGCATCCTTGGCACCGCTGGTTTGGCGACGCAGATCGTTGCGGTGATCGCGCCGATCATGACAGGGTTTGGCTATCAGGCGGCGGGCAATGCGGTGTTGTATCCGATGATCCTCAGCCTTGTTCTGCTCGGGTTCGCGGTTACGCTGCAACGCTTCTTTGGCGATCTTTACGGCTGGATCAGCGGGCAGGGGCACGATGCGCGCGACAGTCTGGTGGCGGTGCTGATCAATTTCGCGCTGATGGTTCTGGCCTTGCCGGGGCTTGCGCTGATCTGGGGCGCGCGGGTGGCGGATTTGACCGAGCTGTGGTCGTCCTTCCTGCAAGGGTTCCAGATAGGCGATACGCGGATTTCGCCCACGAATTTTCTCGCCTTCGCGATCTTGTTTGGCATTGGCTATGTGCTGACGCGACTGGTGCAGAATGCGCTGCGCAGTTCGGTTTTGCCCAAGACGCGGATTGATCCGGGCGGGCAGGTCGCGCTGGTTTCGGGCGTTGGCTATGTGGGGATTTTCCTGTCGGTCATCATCGCCGTCACCATGGCCGGGATCGATCTGAGCGCGCTGGCGCTGGTGGCCGGGGCGCTGACGGTGGGCATCGGCTTTGGCCTTCAGAACATCGTCAATAATTTCGTGTCGGGCATCATCCTGCTGATCGAGCGGCCCATTGCCGAAGGCGACTGGATCGAGGTTGGCGGCAATATGGGCTATGTGCGCAATATCTCTGTCCGCTCGACCCGGATCGAGACGTTCGACCGCTCTGACGTCATCGTACCGAACTCTGACCTGATCAGCGGGACGGTGACGAACTATACGCGCGGCAATACTGTGGGCCGGGTGATTATCCCCGTGGGCGTGGCCTATGGCACCGACACGCGCAAGGTGGAAACGATCCTGCTCGAAGTGGCCGAGAAGCATCCGATGGTGCTGGGCAATCCCGGCCCGTCGGTGGTGTTCCAGAATTTCGGGGCCTCATCTCTCGACTTTGAAATCCGGGCGATCCTGCGTGATGTGAACTGGATGCTGTCGGTGAAATCCGAGATGAATCACGAGATTGCCAAGCGTTTCGCCGAAGAGGGTATCGAAATCCCGTTCCCGCAGCAGGATGTGTGGCTGCGCAATGCGCAGGCTTTGAAAGCGCCCCCGCCGGATGATTTGAAGGCCGAAGATGCGGATATTGACCCGAGCGATGACGACGCGGCAGATAGGAGCGACACATGAGCGAAATGCTGTTTCGCGAAGAGGCTTATCGACGTGAGGCCCCAGCAAACGTTCAGCGACTAACAGAAGAGGGCGGTATCATCCTTGACCAGACCCTGTTCTATCCCACAGGCGGCGGGCAGCCCGGTGACAGCGGAACGCTGCGCTGGGAGGGCGAAACACTCCAGATTGCGACCACGGTGAAAGGCGAGGGGGACGAGATCATCCTGCTTCCCGCCGAGCCCCGCGCGTTGCCAGCCGCCGGAACGCAGGTCACGCAAACGCTGGATTGGGAGCGCCGCCATCGCCTGATGCGCGTGCATACGGCGTTGCATTTGCTGTCGGTGGTCATTCCCTATCCGGTGAGCGGCGGCGCCATTGCCGCCGAAAAGGGGCGGCTTGATTTCGATATGCCCGAGGCGCCGGATGACAAAGAGGCTTTGCTTGGCGCGTTGATGGAACTGGTCGAGTTGGACGCGCCGGTAACCGAGGAGTGGATCACCGATGCAGAGCTTGATGCCAATCCCGGTCTTGTGAAAACCATGTCTGTCCAGCCCCCGCGCGGGGCAGGCCGGGTGCGGCTGGTACGTATCGGCAATGGTATCGACACGATTGATCTGCAACCTTGCGGCGGCACCCATGTGGCGCGCACGGGCGAGATCGGTGCGCTGCGCATCGGCAAGATCGAAAAGAAAGGCCGTCAGAACCGCCGGGTCTATCTGCATCTGGATGGGTAGGAAGGGACGTTGCGGTATTGGTCGCTTGCGGACTTTGGGTCTGCGTAGCCTGGCACGTCTTGCCGTTTGAGAAGCGGCAGCCAGCGCCCTCTGACGCTGTACATGGTAAACTCCACACACACCCAAAATTGACCCTTGCGCAACACCGCACCATTCCGTAAACCGCACCTCGCACGGAGAGGTGGCCGAGTGGTCGAAGGCGCACGCCTGGAAAGTGTGTAGGCGGGAG
>CAZPXE010000612.1:0-2271 GCA_964590545.1 uncultured Rhodobacterales bacterium
ACGCCCAGCTCACGCTCGACGGCCCTTTCAACGGCCTCTTTCGCCTTTCGCTCAACCCGCTCTTTTTCTTCTGAGAAATTCAGGTCAACCACGGCCTCAAGGTCCGGCTGGATCGACGGGTTCGCCCACGGCCCGCGCACTCGAACCGGGATCGCGATTCCGTCACCATCGCCGCGCAGGGCCTTGGGAACAAACGTATAATCTAGGTCCTGTTGCCCAAGCCCGATGCGGCCGGAACCGCGCGCCTCATAATTTGCGAGGCTCAGCAGCAGGTCGTCATTGCGCAGGTTGCCACCCTCCATCTGGAAGGTCGCGCCGAGGCTGTCAAACACAGTCGTGCCGCCGCTGCCTTGGCCAGAGCGCATCAGCCGATCAAGGTCCAATCCCTTGATCGTACCTGTTCCCACCTGCACCGCGCCCTGTCCGCTGAGCGAGCGCATGATCGCGTCGACGGTCTCGCCAACGCCCAAAAATTGCAGCTCTGCATTGGCCGCGCCCGTCAGGCGGGTGATCCCGGCCAGATCAGACAGCAGGCCTTCGAGTTCCAGCGCGTTGCCGAACAGCTTACCGCCAACGCTCAGCCCAGAGCGGTTGTTCATCACAAACTCTCCGCTCAGCGTGCCGCCATAGGCCGCCACTTCGCGCAATTCGAACACCATGCGGGATCGCTCGTTGCGCAGAAGGGTTCGCGTGGGGCCGAACCGCAGATTGCCGAAGTCGATGCTGTCGGCCCGCAGCGACACATCGCCGTTGAACGCGGCGAGGCCCGAGGCGTCGATGGGGGTTGTCGGCCAACCGCTTCCGGTGAGCGCAGCACCGCTGCCGCCGCCTTCGGATGGCGCGCTGGCGGTGAGGCTGCGCAGGTCCAGCGCGCCTGCGTTGAGTTGCGCGTTGACGTACGGGATTCCGTTCAGGGATACGTCCGCCGCGCCGGTCAGGCGGTTACCGCCCAGATCAGCGACGAGTTCGCGCAGGGCCAGTTTCCGGTCAGAGGTCAGGGTCAGATCGGCCTGCATATCCACCTGCTTCCCAAGCCCAGCGGGCAGGTCAGCCCCCGGCAGACCGAGGGCGCGCAGGAAGGCGTCAGTATCGGTGCTTTTCAGTGTGAGCGCCCCGGCCACATCGCCTGCAATCCCTGCTCGACCCGTGAGTTGCGCAGAACCGGCGGCCGTCGCCAAAGCAACATCAACGGGGCGCACCTCGCCGTTCAGGAAACTTCCAAAACTGCCGATATTCGCGCCAACTTCTACTGGCACGCCAGCGGGACGCAGAATGGCATCTATGCGGGCGGCGCCCGTGGGATCGGGCCAGTCGAGCGTCAGATCAACGCCGGAATAGTCAATCAGATCAGCGCCTTCTGCGTCATAGATCAGCGTGGCGTCCGTCACCTTCAAGCTGGCGATGGACAGGCCGGTTTGGGCGTCGCCGGGCGTGGTGCTGGTCTCAATCGCAGCCTCGCCGCTGGCATCGGAGAAGACCCAACTTGCGCGCCCATCCGCACGGCTTTCCAGCCGGATCGTGGGGCTTTGGGCTTCGATATGGGTGATGCGGAACTCTCCGCGCAGCAGGGACAGGGCATCGACACCAAGCGCGGCGTTTTGGGCGGTGAGCATTGGGCCTTGCTTGGACCAGTCGGCATTGGCCACCTGCACCTCGCCCACCGACGCGCCGAGCACCGGCCACAGGGTCATGGACACATCGCCCGAGATCGTCACATCGCGGCCCGTAGCGGTCTTGATCTGGTCTGCGGCAATGCGGGCAATCCGATCGGCCGGCAACAGGAAGAGGGAGCCGATGGCGATAAGCGCCAACAGCAGCAAGGCACCGACAATCCGGTTGATCAGTTTCAGCATGGGTCCGCTCGTGTTTTTACCTTTTGCCAGAGTTTACCAGCAAGCGCGGCGGCGGAACAGCTTTGCGGCGCGGCGCGTGACGTGTATAGGCCCGGCATGAGCCAGAACCCGCCGAACCTTCGCCCCGACCTTGCCCCCGCGCCGCGTATTTCCGAGAGCCGCCGCGAGGGCCAACCGACCCTTGGCATGGTGAGCCTTGGCTGCCCCAAAGCGCTGGTGGACAGTGAGCGCATCCTGACCCGGCTGCGGGCGGAAGGTTACGCGATTTCAGGGGATTACAGCGGCGCAGATGCGGTGATCGTGAACACCTGCGGTTTTCTGGACAGCGCCAAGGCGGAAAGCCTTGAGGCGATTGGCGAGGCTCTGGACGAGAATGGCCGCGTGATTGTCACGGGCTGTTTGGGCGCGAACCCGGAAT
>CAZPXE010000613.1:0-2259 GCA_964590545.1 uncultured Rhodobacterales bacterium
TGGCTGAGGTCATCGCCACCTCCAAGAAAGAGCGCGCCCAGATTGACGCCGATGCCGACGTGGCCGTGCGCCGTGCCGCGATGGAGGCCGAGAAGCTGAAGCTGAACATCGATCGCGACGAAGAACAGGCGAAAATCGCACAGGTTCAGGAACTTGAGACGCTGCGCGCCGCGCAGGAATCTGAGATCGCCCAGCGTCAGGAGCAGGCCGAGCAAGAGAAAGAGGGCGCGCGCATCATCCGTCAGGAAGCCATCCGCGCCGCCGAGATTAACAAAGAACGCGCCCTCGAAGTCGCTGAGCAAGAGCGTCAGATCATCATTCAACAAAAGTCCGAAGAGGAAAGCCGCGCGCGGGCCTCTGCCGATCTTGCGCGGGCCGAAGCGACCAAAGCGACCGAAAGCGTGACCACCGCGCAGCAAGTCGCCGAAGCCGAGCGGGCCAAGCAAATCGCGCTCATTGAGGCGGCCCGCGAGGCTGAGCGTGAAGCCACCCGGATCCGGCTGGCAGCGCAGGCCGAAAAAGACGCCGCCCAAGACCGCGCCGACGCGCTGCGCGAAGAGGCGCAGGCCCAAGCCGACGCGGTGAAAATCAAAGCCGAGGCGAAGAAAGCCGACCTGCTGGCCGAAGCCGAAGGTAAGCGCGCGATCACTGATGCCGAGAATACGCTGAGCGATGCGCTAATCGCGATGAAAATCGACCTCGCCCGGCTTGAGGCGATGCCTGAAATCGTCGCGGAAATGGTCAAACCTGCCGAGAAGATCGACAGCATCAAAATCCATCAGGTCGGCGGTATGGGCGGCGGCACAGGCGGCGGCTCTGGCGCCAACGGCGACAAACCCATGGTCAACCAAGCCCTCGATTCGATCATGGGCATGGCCGTCCAAATGCCCGCCCTCAAGAAACTCGGCGACGAGCTGGGCCTAAGCATGGAAGACGGCCTGTCCGGGATCGCGTCCGCCGCGCTTGGGGCGAAACCGGAGCCCAAAGAGGAGCCGGAAGCGCTTGAAGACCGGTCAAAGGATGCGAAACCGGTGAATTGAGCCTCAGACAAAGCCGTTCGTGTTCGGGCGGCTTTTGTCACCTTCCCGTGAACGAAAAGCACAGAACATGTTCAAAAAATGGTTCTTTCTGAGCGTTGCAGCAATTTTTGCGTATGGTTTCATTGCTGTTGCAGTAAATGTGCTTCGCTTGAATGTGTCAGCGTTCGACGGAAACTGGACCGAAACAAATGGTGTCTACTCGACGCAAATCATTGCTTTGAAACGCACCGAGTTTTGCTTGTGCCCAGCATATGAGTGCGAAACAGGCGTTGAGGCTACTATGCTGGCACAACCGACAATCTGGGGATGGCGACGGTTCACAGCTGTCTTCGATCCGGTTCAAACCGACCCTTTACCACCGCGCCCTGCGTACATGGCACCTCGGCGGTTCTCGCCACGTAGTGTAAGAAGTGGCGGAAACTGCACCACGAAGGAAAAAGGCGAAATTCTTGCGCTTACACTGACCCCGATTGATAGATACCTATTCCTGACCATGGAGTGAAAACCCATCGCTCCCGCTGTTCCTACCAACCTTCAGAGTTTCTCAAATGAGGCGCCCCCAAGCCGGGCATCGCCGGACCGTGGGCTGGCGATCCAACATTAATTCTACAGCACTTTATGGCAGCCAAGCACATCTTCCATCCGAACGACGCGCAGAGACCAGCCAAATCGCCAGACCGCGGGAACGGTCAGGCGATGCCCGGCGCCTTCGGCTTGATTCCGGGCGGGTTACTCCGACCTCTCGGGCTTCAAATTCTCATGGCCTAGGTACGCCAGCTCACCAGTCTCTTCGAACCTTGCGACCCACAAAGCTGCCAATTCCTCAGAGATTCCAAGGTTCTTTGCCGCCTTCTTTATCAAGGAGTATCCTGTTCTGTTGGGCGAGAGGTGTTTCAACATCGTGATATGCCGCAGCCTCGCAGCTTCGAAGCTGTTAAACAAAGCGGCCATACTGTCTATCGGAGCTCCAAGATGGCATCGCACCGCTTTGCGAATGAACATTTCTTCATGTCCCATCGCCTCTAGCCGCGCGCAGTATTCATGGGTGGTTTCTCCGACATTGGGTGGAATATCCCTGTAATTCTCCATCAAATCTCACTCCCCAAACAAAAAAGGCCGCCCCCAAACAGGAGCGGCCCATAAACCAAAGGTAGGGTGGGCAATCTGCCCACCGAACATTAGTTCTTCGCGTAGAATTCGACCACGAGGTTCGGTTCCA
>CAZPXE010000614.1:0-2257 GCA_964590545.1 uncultured Rhodobacterales bacterium
GCCAAACCTCGCATACAGGGCCAGAGGGCTATGTCCGCTTTGATATGGAGCTGACGCCCCCTTGCCCCCCAGCCGAGCGGACATGCTGGGAGACCGCGACTATCCGCTGGACTTTGGCCGATGGCAGCGAGCAGGCCGCGCCCGCCCATATCCTGACGCCGGGCACAGAAACGCGCATCGGCGTGATCTCGGACGTGGACGACACCATCCTTGAGACCGGCATAACCGGCAGTTTGCGGGCCATTGCGCGCAATTGGAAACGGGTCATGGCGCAAATGCCCAGCGAGCGGGTGGTTGTGCCGAACGCGTCAGCCTTTTTCACAGCGATTGGCGGCAGTGGCAGCGATCCCCTTGTCACCACCGAAGAGGCGACCGAAGCTCCCAAACCCCGCGTGCGCCCCGTCTTTTACGTCTCCTCCAGCCCGTGGAACCTGTTCTCCTATCTCGTCACATTTCAGCGCGCGCGCGGCCTGCCATTGGGTCCGGTGATGCTGCGCGATTGGGGTTTTAATCGCAAAACCTTGGGCAAAGAGGGGCATGGCTCGCACAAACGCGAGGCGATCCGGGGCATCCTTACGACCTTTCCAGGTTTGCAATTCGCGCTGATCGGGGATGATACGCAAAAGGATCTGGCCGCATTTGGCTCTATTGCAAGTGAGTTTCCCGGACGCATCGCGGCGGTGTTTATCCGCTCGGTTTCGGGCAAGCCTTTGAACGATGAAGAGCTGCACGCGCGCGACATCATCGAGAAGGCGGGCGTCCCCTTTTGGCTGGGCAGCGACTACCGCGAGGCAAAGGCGTTCTTGCGCGGGGCGGGACTTGACCTAGAAGGTGGGGTCAAACGGCTGGTGCGGACGGCCACTGAAAGGGATTAGCGTGAGCATTGCTTTGAAAATCTTGGGCGCAGTCGCCCTCGTGTTGATTGTCGCGGGGATCGCCTTGCAAATTGCAGTGTGGCGCAATGGTCCTGCTGTGGTCAGCGCGATTGACCGCGTCGCGGGCGGAACGGTCGGCGCCGAGGCCAAAGCCACCATCTCCACCGGGGCGCATCCGGCGCAAAAGCTGGTGGTGTGGGGACCAGAAGACCGCGACCCGGCGGCCCCGCCGCTCCCCGTTTTGTTATTCGCACATGGCGGCGGCTGGCGAAGCGGTGATCCGGTCGATTATGGATTTATCGGCCGCGCATTCGTGCCCGAAGGGTTCATTGTAGTGCTTATTGGCTATCGGCTGGGCGAAGACGGCATCTATCCCGGCATGATCCAAGACACCGCCAGCGCGATTGCTTGGACCCATGAAGAGATTTCCTCCTATGGCGGCGACCCCGATCGCATGGTGCTCGCAGGGCATTCGGCGGGCGCTTACAATGTGGCGATGGTGGGATTGGAAGAGCAATGGCTGGGCCGCCACGGCCTTTCCACCAGCGATATCTCAGCCGTGATCGGCATGGCAGGGCCCTATGATTTCGCGCCCTTTGCCAGCGATTCGACCATTGCCGCCTTTGGCCATGTCGACGACCCCGCCGCAACGCAGCCCGTTACCCATGCACGATCTGACGGGCCGCAATTCATGCTGCTTCAGGGCGAGGAGGACACTCTGGTCGAGCCGCGCCATGCGAGCGCGCTGAAAGCCGCGTTTGAGGCTGCGGGCGGCCCAGCAGATAGCAATGCGGAGGTGATCTTTTACCCAGACCAAGGGCACAATGGCCCGCTGCTCTCGCTGGCCGAACCCTTGCGCTCTCGGCGTGACACAATCCAGCATATGACCGAGTTTGCGCGAGCCGCCTTCGCCAAGCGGGCGGAAACTTCAGTTCCCGTTCAGGGCGAAACGCGTTAGCACTGTCACCGATGCGCGCTCTTAGAACCCTTTCCGCCTTCGCCCTTGCCCTATTGGCGGCCTTCGCTTTCGCGTTTCAGCCGCTCGCCGCCCAATCCGTGCTGCGCGATGCGGAGACCGAGGCATTGCTGCGCGATATGGCCGCGCCATTGATTGAGGCATCGGAATTGGAGCCCGGCAATGTCGATATTGTCCTGATCAACGACCCGTCGATCAACGCCTTTGTGGCGGGCGGGCAGGTTGTCTACGTCCATGCAGGCCTGCTCAACGCGGCGGAAACCGCCAATGAAGTGCAAGGCGTGATCGCGCATGAGCTGGGCCATATCACCGCAGGGCATGTGGTGCGCTTTAACGAGCGGACCCGCGGCGCGCAGGGGATTACGATCCTCTCGCTCCTCTTGGGTGTTGGCGCGGCTTTGGCGGG
>CAZPXE010000615.1:0-2257 GCA_964590545.1 uncultured Rhodobacterales bacterium
AAAATCGAACAAACAAAGACCGCCGCCCTGAGCCGGGTGGATGCGGCGCGGCTGTCGATGCTGGAACGCGTTCAGCTTCGGCTGGGTCAGGCGCAAGGGTAGGCAGGTATGATCCGAACGCTGCGCAATAAGCTGTCCCGTTGGCTGCTGGAAAGTACCGATTTACGCCCGTCCACTGCGCAGACGATGCGCCGCCGGCTTGGGTCTGCCGGGCAGGCATAGGAAGCTGCGGCGGCGGCGCGGTTTTATGCGCAGCTTGCGGATGGACCAGCGCCCCGGATTTTACCCGGAAGCCAAGCACTTTCTGTAAAGCGTTCGGTCTTTAACCTGACACATTAATTGACGCGCATGTCCCGCGCGTGTTGCGCGTTCATATCGCACCATCCAGCAAACGCGGGCCGGAGGTGAAGGCGGCGCGGTCGGCGGCGCGGGCTTTGTTTTCCCGCAGGATACCCCGGGCGCTGATGGCCGCTTTGGCCCAAGCAGGTTTGCGCTGCCAGGCTTCAAACGTCTCTGCAATCGGGCCGTTCAGCGTGTCCAGCCACATCTGGGTCAGAGCCGTTTCGGAATAGGCTTCGCGGCGTTTACGGCCGTTTGCGATGATTTTGTGATAAAGGTCCGGGTTGGATTTGAGTGTGGTGATTGCGTCGATGGCATCCTGCGGGGTGCGGATTTCGAGGTAATCTTCTCCGTTTGTGCCCAATTCCCGAAAGGCTGGTTCGGGGCCCATGAGGGCGGGAATATCCGCGAACCACGCATTGACCAGCTTGCTGGCGGGCTTCTTGCTCATATCGTAGATGGTCAGGTTGCGGATGGCGAGGACAGCGTCGGAATGAGCGTAGTCGTTCCAGTTATGCTCGCCCCGCAGCCCGTCATAGGCGTCGATTTCGAAGGTCACACCGATCTTCTTCAGATCCTCAACAAATTCGTCTGAACGGAAAACCTTGTAGAGGTTACGCACCCGTCCTTTATAGCACAGTTGCTCCATCCTGTGCTGTCGGTCTGGATCTCGCGGAATGATACCAGGCTGTGGCCAGTGCCAGATGACGGCAGCGGCGTCATCCACAGGGCGGACACCATTTTGCAGGATCCGGAAGTTCGCCATCTGTGAGTGATGGGCGTCGCCTTGTGGAACGACGACAAAACTTTTCAGATCGCGCTGGCGCTTGCCGAAATCACGGACCGATACCAGATTGATCGCGTCGGGCCGCAGTGCGGACGTGACCGTTGTTTTGATGCCCACCACACCGAGTTGATAATAGGTGCGCAAAAGCCAACTATGCAGGATGCCACCCGACCGGTCAGACAGAACCTGATCATCCAGTCTTTCGCCCGTCCAATTGCGAAGCTCTGGCCAAATCACCTCATCTGGGCAAACAAAATTGACGGGGTGTTTTAACTGCATGTCGCCTGAGCCTTGATCAAATAGATGCGCCGATTGCATGTCATACCGTGTTTTCGGCCCGTGTCTAGCTGGGGCTGCGGGGCTTAGGAGGCGTCGAACAGAAAACGGATATCTTCTATGAAATGTGCGCTTTGCACATGCTCGGTCAGGCGGGCAAGGGCTGTGCGCGCCATCTGTTTCATATCCTCTGGCCGGGCGCGCAAATTCTCAATCACATCCGGCAGGTCCGCGAAGTCCCAGCGGATCGGGGCATAGGTCACGCCGGCCTCATAAATGTCGGGCAGGCTTTCCAGATGGCTCATATCCTGCTTGATCATAACAGACCCGGTGCAAATGCCTTCGATATCACGCCAGCACAGCTCGCCATATCCAAAGGGGCTGAAGCAAAAAAGCGATTGCTCCATTTCGGCCATATAGGCCTCGTATGAGACCTGACCTTCGGGTGACAGGCGTAAACCGTCGATGGATTTGATCGCCTCCATGGCATGTGTGCGCATCGAGCTATAGACTGGTGTGCCTTTGGAGCCGAGCCGGGTCTGAACATCGAAGCGGCGCGGACCTGTGGCATATGTGATGCCTTTGGCGAGTTTACGCAAAAACCTTGGGGCCGTATGGAAATTCGGGCTCAGGCGCAGCTTGGGCAAGAGGCTGTCCGGTGTGCCCCAATCGACCTCTTTGGCGTCCAGATCATAGAGGCGGTTGTAGTAATCGGCGATATTCGTGTCCCCCAAAGTGGGGCGCAAATACCGGCTGCGATCACGCAGCAGGGACTTTTTCAGATAATGATCAATGTAAGGGTCTACCGCCGCGCCCAGGCGCAGATCGTTGGGCGCAAAGGAATCCACGAAGGAC
>CAZPXE010000616.1:0-2250 GCA_964590545.1 uncultured Rhodobacterales bacterium
TTTGACCTGCATCGCGCAAGAGGCGGCGGGCTTCGGCGGGCCGCCAACGACCTCAACAAGACACATCCGGCAGTTCCCGGCAATCGTCAGACGTTCGTGATAGCAAAAGCGCGGCACCTCGATCCCGGCCTCTTCGCAGGCCTGAATCAGGGTCATCGCCCCGTCAACTTCCAGTTCCTGCCCGTCGATGATGATCTTGCGAAGGTCGCTCATATGTTACCTTGCCCTTAACAATGCGCCAATCTGGCTCGATTTGCGGATTTCAGCGCGCCCGGCGGCGCAATAAGTCGTGGGGTCAGATTTCACAACCCCTTGACCGGCCAAATACTTATCCCTTTTGGCACGCATACGATTCTTTTCCGATTTCGCGTTCACATAGGCGTCAATTTCATCGTCGGAATAGCCTTGTTCTCTTGCCGTTTCGTAAAGGCCAAGCAGCACAGAGCGCGCTTTGATGAAACGCCCGGAAATAGTGTCGCACTCGCGCCGGATCTTGTCGGCAACAGAGACCGCGAACAAACCATCCTCGATACCTGCGACATCCCGCAGCGAAGGTTTGGCCATGGCGGTACCGGAGGCGAGGACGGCTCCGAGTGTGAGGGCTGTGGTCATAATAACAATCTTGCGCATCTGGGATACTCCTTCACGTCTGCACAAGGCGCGGGTCGCGCCTTGACACGAAAGGGGCTGAAGCATCGCTTGATATGCAATAACAGCCCGATTCCGGAATGAATATTGCGCGATATGTCGCTGTTTCGCTCATCCCAGACAGGTCCCACGTAACAACAGCGTATTACCATCCAAAACATAGGTTTCTGGGTCGTCATCAGGACCGATAGCCCAATCCACCGTCGAACTTCCGAAGTTCTCGATGCAATACTTGGCCGATTCCACGCGGCCCGCCTCCTGTGCGGCTTCAATCGCCACCGTTGCGTTGCGCACCGCGACTTCGAATGCGCTGCGATCATCACCAACTTTCTTGGCGTTGGTGCGGAAGAAATGCCCGTCAAAGGACTGGCCCTTGCGCGCAATATTCAGGTTTTGGCAAGCGGTGACACTGAGGCCGCATGCGATAAGAACAACAAAACGGATCATGCGATGGCCCCCAAAATTGTCATCACTGCCAGGATCACCACACAGATCACCCCAACCGCCCATGTTGCGCTGCGCAGGGTTTGGTTCGTGGTGCGGATATGGACAAAGGCCGTCGCAACCCGCGCCAACAAGAAGACCGTTGCCAAAAGGTTGACGAAGAAGGGCGAGGCTCCGACGAGAATAGCGCCAAGCGTTGCCGCCACAAAAGGCGTACCAGCCTCAACCGCGTTCATAAACGCACGCCCCCGGCGATAGACCACATCATCGTAATCCCGTTTGACGGCGCCGCTCGCCGTGCGGTTTTCGGCATTGCGGCCAATGGTCGACAACGCGCTCAGCACGATCAGCAATAGCGCAAAGCCCCCAAAACTGGCCAGCGCATGGCTATAGGCATCAAATGCTTGCATATTACTCCCCCTCCTCTTTCAACCACGACCAGCCAAAAGCGTGGTCACTGTCTCCGTGGGCTTTGAGATGCTCCAAACGCGCCAACGCCTCCTCCGGCGTCGGGCGATGCCCCTCGGGCACCCACCACATGACGAAGTGTCGCTCGGTGAGGGACTCAAACCACTCCGCCCGGCGATCCATAAATTGCTTGTGGATCGTGTCGTAAACGAAACGCTTGAGGCTCGGCAGGTCCTCCCAAACCGTCAGATTGAAGACGAAAAGCGGGTCGTCCCCGATTGCGTTCTCAGTGTTCCCGGTTCCCGGCTCGCCCGACCCTTCCATGATCCACACAAAGCCCGGCATCCGCTTGCCCAAGCCGTTGACCCGGTCCAGATTATCCATGAATTCCTGCACGCTCGGATCGCCGGGCGGGGACACAAGCCGGCCCACGTTCAACTCGGCAAGGTGCATCCGCTCGCCGAACGAGCCCGCTTCACTGCCGCTGGTGCCTTCTGGTCGCGCGCGCATGGTGGTGAGAGCCTTTTCTGGCGTCCGGTGCCGGACCCTACTCCGCCGCCACCGCAGCGCGTTTGTGTTTGATGCGGTCTTCAATCTCATCGCGGAAGTTTCGGATGAGGCCCTGAATCGGCCAGGCTGCCGCATCGCCAAGGGCGCAGATCGTGTGGCCCTCGACCTGCTTGGTCACATCCCACAGCATGTCGATCTCTTCCGGCTCGGCCTCGCCCTTCACCAGACGTTCCATCACCC
>CAZPXE010000617.1:0-2248 GCA_964590545.1 uncultured Rhodobacterales bacterium
GAGGCCAATGCAGGCGTGCTGCTCGGCACTTACGATCACAACGATTTGCAGATTGTCGAGATCACGGCGTATCACCGCGCAGAAGACTCTTTGATCGGCTTAGATAGTTACCCGAGTAGTGCCTATAATAACGGGCAAGAAGGGATCGAGTACTCAGTTGATGGCGGAAACACCGTTGGTGATGGGAGTGTTTCAACCACGACGACCCCATTGGGAACCCCGCCACCCGACTACGGAACGCCGACAGGCGGCATCGCGATCGACAACGAAGTCTACTACAATGCAACCGTCACCTATTATGACAGCGGCAGCGATAGTTTGGTGGATGCAAGCAAGGTTGTGTCGGTGTTCCAGACGGATAATGGGGACGTCTTTCTTCAGGAATACCTCAACAGCAATTCAAGTTCGCGTAATCTGGATGGCCTGAATATTGCGAGCATTCGTCTCGACTCTGTGTACTCGACCGATGCCGACGCGGTCGTCTATGACAGTTGGACGATCTCGGGCGCGTCAATTATGCCCTGCTTTGCGAGCGGCACCCAAATTTCTACGATACATGGTGATCGTGCGATAGAAGATCTTTGTGTGGGCGATCTCATCAAGACACGAGATGACGGGTTTCAAACTTTGCGCTGGTGTGGATCGCGTAAATTGTCGCGGAAACACCTTGAACTCAATCCATCGCTCTTTCCGGTTAGAATTTCTGCGGGCGCACTTGGCATCGGCCTGCCCAGCCACGACCTTCTGGTTTCGCCACAACACCGGATTTTAGTGTCGTCAAAAATCTCGAAGCGAATGTTCGACAAACCGGAAATATTGGTCGCCGCCAAACATCTCACCGATCTTGATGGGGTCGAAATCGAGTACGACATCACGCAAGTGACGTATCACCACCTCTTGTTCGACATCCATCAAATCCTGTGGTCCAACGGAACGTGGACCGAGTCCCTCTTTCTGGGACAACAGGCCCTTCGTTCTCTCTCAGGTGCCGCGGTGGAGGAGATTTTTTCCCTCTTCCCCGAGTTGCGCGGCAAAACACCTGCGTTAAGCACCGCCCGCATTGTTGCCCCCGGGCGTCGCGCCCGCAATCTTGTGCGCCGCCATAAAAAGAATGAGAACTCAGTAATCAGCCATCCCTGAGTAGGTTTGATTGTGTCAGCTGCAGCCAATGATGGCAGATCGGAGCCCACGGCTATCTTGTAGCTGACTGAACAGACAACCTATACCGCGACCACCCGTCACCGCTCGCCTGAAGCACGT
Organism: uncultured Rhodobacterales bacterium; assembly: GCA_964590545.1. Taxonomy (GTDB): domain Bacteria; phylum Pseudomonadota; class Alphaproteobacteria; order Rhodobacterales; family Rhodobacteraceae; genus Aliishimia. Next base: position 1,261 of record CAZPXE010000617.1, read on the forward strand.
CAGTCCCACGAAGACATGGGCTTCTATGATGGCTGGGGCACTGTCGCTACGCAGCTAGAGGAATACGCCCAGTCTCTCAAGTAACCGAGAACGGACATTACATGGATAACAACTGTATCCCCGCTGTTGATCTTGGGAGCAAATGTGGCGCTTGAACTTGATTAAACCGCTCGGATGACCGCTTGGAGCCCATACCTCCAAAGTTGGTGCACAGCGGCGAATATCAGCTGTTCTGGCGGAGGCCGTTCTTCACGATCTGAGCCTTTGTCCAATGAATGTCGCTCTGAACATGCCCTTCACGGACATACTTCGCGACATGCGTGGCCATATCGTTTTCAACAAACGATGAAACCGACCTCACAACAAAGCCTTCTTGGTTTTTCAAATCTAAATGGTTGAGCACTGATTTTATCGCGGCGTCATTGAACCGACCTCGTTGAAGGACAGGGACAGGTTTCACGCCCAATTCCTCAAAGCGGCCCACCGTATCATCCCAGCCTTGGACTTCGTTGTTTACGATCCATGCAAAGCCGAGAAAATAGGATGGTAAATCGTTATAAGCTACTGAATGCTTTGCAAACAAGTATTCCCCTACAAGCCTCTCATCGCCTGAAAGGCTTGGCGAAATGCCAGCCGCGTAGGCCTTCATCCAGTCGCGAGATGCGTGGTATCCGCTGTCAGGGCTTCGTGCATGGCAACCGCCGGCGAAGATTGTCGTGTTCTCACCGTCCATCTTTTCGGTGAACACGACTTCGTCGGCGCGATTTAGATGGGTAAGGTCTTGAATGATCTTGTCATCACTCCCAACACCCGGGGAGGCAGGCAAGTGGAATGTACGTCCATATTTTTTCATGCAAAACTAATGGCAGAACTGCTTCGCAGAAGGAAGAGCGCACCGGGGCGGTCCTTCAAACGGAGATGATGAACGGCAAGAAAGTCCCAACTGCCGCCCTTCACCGCCCCAGTGAAACGCCTGCCAGTGTTGACC
>CAZPXE010000618.1:0-2237 GCA_964590545.1 uncultured Rhodobacterales bacterium
TCCGCGTCATCAAAGACGATCACCGGGTTCTTGCCGCCGAGTTCAAAATGCACCCGCTTCAGCGTCGGCGCGCCTTGCGCCATGATCGCCGATCCGGTCTTGCTCTCGCCCACGAAAGCCACCGCCTTAATCAACGGATGCGCGGTCAGCGCCGCGCCCGCTTCTTCGCCCATGCCGTTTACGACGTTCCAAACGCCGGGGGGCAAGCCCGCCCCTTCGGCAATTTCCACCAGCAACCGCGCGGTAAGGGGGCTCAGCTCGGCGGGCTTGTGAACAACCGTACAGCCCGCCGCCAGCGCTGGCGCAATCTTCCACGTGGACAGCATAAAGGGCGTGTTCCACGGCGTGATGATCCCAACCGGCCCTATCGGGCTGCGGGAAGTGACATTCAACTGTCCCGCCGTATGCAACGACTTGCCGTCCCGCGCCTCGACGGCCTTATCGGCGAAAAACCGGAAATTCTCGGCCCCGCGCAGCGCCGCCTTGGACATAAAGCGGATCGCTTGGCCCGTATCCATCGCCTCGACAAAGGCGATTTCGTCGGCGCGCGCGACGATGGCATCGGCAATCGCGTGCAGCAGTTTCTTGCGTTGCGCACCGGGCATTGCGGCCCAATCCTTGAACGCCGCCTGCGCGGCCTGCGCCGCCGCGTCCACATCCTCCGCCCCGGAGCGCGCGACCTTGCCCAGCACTGTCATGTCCACCGGCGTCACCGTTTCAAAGGTCGCGCCCGAGGCGGCCGGCACGGCCTGCCCGCCAATCTGGTTCAGCGTCTCGGCGTCCGCAAAGCGCGCCAGATAGCCTCGCGCCTTTGCCATATTGTCGTCTAGCTGGCTCATGTGGTTCCTTTCAGGCGGGCGTGTATTGTATTGGTCTTCCAAGAGAATTCCGGGTCGATCTCGATGATCTCTAACGCCAACGCGAAATGCGGCGTGGCTAGGTCTTGTGCAAAGAACCGCTCCGCCACCGCCATCAGGGCGGCTCCGGCGGCGCGCTTTATCTGCGCGCTGCGCCCTTTGCCCATGCGCAGCACCATATCGGCATAAGCGTTCGCCTCATGCCCATCCGCAATCGCTTCGGCAGGTGTCGGCCAGGCCCGCACGCGTATGCCGCCAACCGGAAAACAGCCCAGCGCGACCATCTCAAGTCGCAACGCCTCGCACAAAGCCGCCATATCATAGCGGCCCGACAGGCTGGGAGAGTGCTGAATTGTCAAATGGGGCAAAGTGGCCTCGTCAGAATTTTCGTTAACATGTTAAATTAAATCTGGCCTGTCAACCGACTTTCGCTTAGCCTGTCCCCATGACCGATGCGCCCCTTGAAAAAACCCAACTCGCCCTGCCGATTTCCCTGCTGCGCACGCGCGAACAGGTGATGGAGCGTTTCCGTCCCATGCTCGCCGCACGCGGAGTGACCGAACAGCAATGGCGCGTGCTGCGGGTGTTGCAAGAATCAGGGGAAGTGGACGCAAGCACGCTGGCCGATCACGCCTGCCTGATGCTGCCCTCGTTGACGCGGATTACCCGGACGCTAACCGACGCTGGCTGGGTTGCCACGCGCAAAGACCCCAAAGATGGCCGTCGCGCCCTGGTTACCATTACCGAAGCCGGACGCGCCTTCATGCAAAAAGCCGCGCCCGAAAGCGCGGCTGTCTATGCTCAGATTGAAGCGGCTGTTGGTCCTCAAAAAATGCAGCAACTCCAAGACCTTCTGCTGGAAGTCCGCCGCGCGCTGAAAGACTAGTTACAGCCCTCAACCGCGCTGGCAAGGCTCTCCATCAGTGCTGGGTAAAGGCCCGGCCCCGGCTCCAGATTCGCGCCCAGCGGGTCCATCACGGCCACGTTCAACTCCACCCCTTCGGCGAAATTCGACACGATGGACGCGTCATATTGCGGCTCTGAAAAGACGCAGTTGATACCGCCAACTTCCATCAAATCCTTCAACTCCGCCACCCGCGCCGCACTCGGCGCCGTCGCATCGCCCAGCCGGAACGCACCCGAAACCGAAAGTCCAAACCGCGCTTCGAAATACTGATAGGCGTCGTGGAATACGATGAACCCGCCGGGCGTGTTCGCACTTAGCCGAGCGCTCAGCGCTTCTGTCTGCGCGGCCAAATCGGCAACAGCTTTCGCAGCATTTTCTTGGTAGGTCGACGCGTTCTCAGGGTCCATTTCGGACAGTTGCGCCGCAATCGCGCTCAACCAAACCGCGGCATTTTGCGGGTCAAGCCAAGCATG
>CAZPXE010000619.1:0-2237 GCA_964590545.1 uncultured Rhodobacterales bacterium
GCGCTGGCAGAGAGCCCGGTTTTCCAGATGCCGGACCCTCATTTATCGGTGATTTCCTGGGTTGGCGGCGATGAGCGTCCAGAATTCCTGCGCCACACTGCATTGCTTGAAAATGCATGGACGGGATGCGGTTGTGATATTTCAGAGGTGGTGGAACCGGGGCGCCACCACTTCGATATTATTGATGGATTGTTGCGCGCGGATCACAGATTAACGCGCGATGTTTTAGAAATCGAGTAAGCTATTCAACCGTGTCAAAATGGGAGCGGAGCTCTCTGAGGAGCGGTAAAGTCCCTTTTATCCGCTCGACGCCAATGCTCGCGACAAGATCATCAAAAACAGGTGCTACGGCGTCGGCTGCCTTGTTTCGGGCGGCCAATCCTGCCTCGCTCAGGCTGACGCGTTTGCGCCGACCGTCGTCCCAGTCTGGTCGAATGTGGATATATCCAGCAGATTCCAAGCGACCGAGAGTATTTGTCATGGCGCCTTTAGTTACGTGAAAGGCTCGTGCAAGTTGAGCTGGGGTTTTTTCGCCGCCTAGTCTCGCAAAATGATTCAAAACTGAAAAATGTGAAACTTCCATACCATTGGGTAGAGCGCGTTTTAATTGTGCCTGCGCTAATTGTTCAACTATCGCGATTTCGCCCAGCAGCGCGATCCCCAGTGGGTCACCGCCCGCGTCTTTTTCCATAGTTTCTATCCTTTAAGGCGAGTGCATTGCACTCGGATACCCTTAGGATGATCCTATCTCGTGGGTGCGTCAAGTTGTCTTGGACGTTTGTTATGTTGAAGATTGTTAGGCGTTCAACAACAAATCGAGCTTTCCAGATTGCTCCAGCGCGTTCATGTCATCAAAGCCGCCGATATGGTTATCGCCGATGAAAATCTGTGGAACGGTCTGCCGACCGCCGGCGCGGCCGACCATCTCTTCTCGCTTTTCAGGTGCGCGCATCACGTCGATTTCGGTAAAGCTGATCCCCTTCGCGCTGAGCAGGCGTTTTGCTGCGGAACAGTAGCCGCAGATCGGGGTCGTATAGAGGGTGACGGGCGCCATGAAGCTCTCCAATTTAATCACTAATTGGTATATAGATATTCAGCTGTCGCGTGCAACTCGGGCTAGGACTAGAACTTTTACCGAGCTTACCTGAACGTCACGTAGCACCTCTGTGCAGGCGGACAGCGTCGCGCCGGAGGTCATCACATCATCGATCAGAAGCACCGGTCGGTCGGCGAAAATCTTGGCCTGATCGGGAGGGATAGAAAACGCGTCCCGCACCGCAGCATGACGGGCCTCTCGTGTGCCAGATTGGGGTTGTGTGTGGCAGGTGCGGCGGAGGCTGTTGAGGGCGACATCTGTTTTAGTTTGTGCAGCGATTGCGCGGGCTAGCTCGGCGGCTTGATTGTAGCTGCGCCCGAATAGGCGCCGCCAATGGAGCGGGACCGGGACGAGCAGCGTTTCAGGTGAGATCAGTGGCGCTCCGGCAGCGCTCATCCAATGGGCAAGGGGGCGGACCGTGTCGAGGCGGTCGCTGTGTTTCAGCGCCAGAGTGAGCCGCCGCCCTATCCCTTCGTACGCGACGGCGGCGCGGCCCTGATCCCATGCGGGGGGGGCGTGGCTGCAACTGTCGCAAATGATCCGGCCCTGATGCCCCGTTGCGGTGGGCACGTTCACGCCGCAGAGATCGCAGACTTGGCCTGCGAAGAAGAACGTCTCGCGCCAGCAGGTGCCGCAGAGGCCTTGGGCGGTCTCCGTCGGGTTGGGGCAGGCGAGGCAGCGTGGGGGGTAGACGGTGTCGACGACGTGTCGCAGGACGCCGGTGATCCGGGTCTTTCCCTTTTCGATCTGATCCTCTATCGCCAGTCGCATGTCAGTGGCACCTTTGTTCGATCTTCCCTTGCGCCGTCGCCGGTTCGCCCGCGCGGAGGCGATGGGCTTTGCGGATTTTCTGCATGACGCGGCCTTTGTTGAGGTGGAGGAAAGGCTGAGTGCGGTTAACAGGACGTTTACAGACATCGTGATCGTGGGACCGATGGCGCAGTTTTGGGCGCAAGGTCCGCTTTCTGGGGCGCGGTGTTTGCCTGATGATGAGGTGCTGGATCTGGAGCCGGGCAGTGCGGATCTGGTGGTCCATGCGCTTGGGCTGCACGCGGCGAATGATCCGGTGGGGCAGGTTATTCAGTGTCGCCGGGGTTTGCGGGCGGATGGGCTGTTTCTGGGGGTGAGTTGGGCTGGGCAG
>CAZPXE010000620.1:0-2227 GCA_964590545.1 uncultured Rhodobacterales bacterium
GTTGGGGCCGGAGTTGGGGTCAGTGTTGGTGCCGGCGCAGCGGCAACCGTCTGCGGCGCAGCGCGGCGGATCAAAGACGGTCGTGGCTTTGGCGCAGGTGCCGCCGTTTGACGCACCACCCTTGTCGGCGCTGCGACAGGGGCCGGAGCGGGCGCGACTGCGGCTGTTTCCACCTCAGGCTCCAGCGTGATCTGCTCAACCCCGCGCGGGCGGGTTGCCAAAGGTGCCTCGCCCGCATTCGCGATCTTGGTCGGCTCCATCCCACAAACCGGCTTACGCTGGCGCGACACGCGCGGCACCCATGTGGTGTTCCCGTCGATCCCGGCGCGGATATACACGCAGCCGCGGCTGTCGACATATTGATTGCCCTTGTAGGTCGAGGGCGGATATTCCGCTGGCGTCTCAGCTGATCGCAGGCTCTGCGCCTGAGCCGCGCCAACGAAACCAGCACTCACCACAAGCGCCGCGCAAACTGTTTTTATCACATTCATATCGGACATCCCCCGCAAGATGTTGTGGCACAAAGATGCACCACCTACTGCAAGCTGTAAAGCGGCGGGGGCGGAAAAAGCGGGCGAAACGGCCCTATTTCGTGCCAAACATGCGGTCCCCGGCATCGCCAAGGCCGGGAACGATATAACCGACCTCGTTCAGCTTCTCATCCAGCGCCGCTGTGACGATCGGCACATCCGGGTGCGCTTCGCGCATCCGCGCGACCCCTTCGGGCGCGGCGAGCAGACAAAGGAAGCGGATATTCGTCGCGCCCGCCTCCTTCAGCAGATCAATCGCCGCCGCCGAGGAATTGCCCGTCGCCAGCATCGGATCGACCGCGATCACCAGCCGATCCTCCAACGCCTCGGGCAGCTTGCAGTAGTACTGCACAGGCTTCAGCGTCTCTTCATCGCGGTAAAGGCCCACAAATCCAACCCGCGCCGAGGGCACCAACTCCAGCACCCCATCCAGCAACCCATTCCCGGCCCGCAGGATCGAAACCAGCGCCAGTTTCTTGCCATCCAGCACCGGCGCATCCATCGCGGTCATCGGCGTCTCGATCCGCCGGGTTGTCATGGGCAGGTTGCGCGTCACCTCATAGGCAAGCAACTGGCTGATTTCGCGCAGCAACTGCCGAAACACTGCAGTCGAGGTCCCCGCATCGCGCATCAGGCTCAGCTTATGCTGAACCAGCGGATGATCGACGACGGTAAGATGCTCGGACATGAAGGCGATTCCTTTTGCTACTGCTCTGTTGTGCCGAGCGGGGCGCTGCTGTGCAAGCCGTGGAGAGGGGGCCAGCCCCCTCAGCCTGCGGCTGTACCCCCGAAGTATTTTTGGCGAAAGGAAGGAGACCCCACAGTGTTAATCTTTCATTAGCCAACAAGAGAATATGCTCGTTGTACGGTACAGGCGGAAGCGCCGATGGCCGTGCGAGAGGAAGGCGTTTGTCTTCCAAGGGTGGTGTGTTTTGGCGCGCCACCCTTCTCGTTTTCCTTTCGCCAGAAATACTTCGGAGGTCTGGAGGCAGAGCCTCCAGTTCGGCGCAGCCGAAGCTAGGTAGCCCTCACACCCAGATGCCGGGCCACCAGATGCGCCACATCCGCAAAGCCTATCTGCCCGAGCGTCCCTGCCCCCTGCCCCGCGACCAGCACTGGAACCTGTTCGCGCGTGTGGTCCGTGCCGGGCCACGTCGGGTCGTTGCCGTGATCGGCGGTGAGGATCAGCAGGTCCCCCTCCCGCAAGCCCGCAAATACCGGGCCAAGCGCGGCATCGAACCATTCGAGATGGGCGGCATAACCCGTCACATCGCGGCGATGGCCGAAGAGGCTGTCGAACTCGACGAAATTGGCGAAGGTGAAGCTGCCATCTTCCGCCTGATGCACAAGATCCGAGAGGTGCCGCAACAGCGTCCGGTCGTCACCTTTGCGCACCTCATCAATCCCGGTCATGGAGAAGATATCGCCGATCTTGCCCACGCCATAGACGCGGCGCCCGGCCTCTTGCACCCAATTGGTCAGCACCGGGCTGGGCGGGGTGATCGCATAGTCGCGGCGGTTGGTGGTCCGTTCATACGCACCGTCGCTCCCGACAAAGGGGCGCGCGATGACGCGGCCCACGCGCATGTCGTGCAGGCGCGGCGCGAGGGTTCGGCACAGGTCCAGAAGGCGCTCCAGCCCGAACGATTCTTCATGCGCGGCGATCTGGAACACGCTGTCGGCGGAGGTGTAGCAGA
>CAZPXE010000621.1:0-2213 GCA_964590545.1 uncultured Rhodobacterales bacterium
TCATGATTGGTGAAATTGGCGGCTCTGCCGAAGAAGAAGCCGCGCAGTTCATCGCCGATGAAGCGAAGAAGGGCCGCAAAAAGCCCGTCGCAGGCTTCATCGCAGGCCGCACAGCCCCTCCGGGCCGCCGCATGGGCCACGCGGGCGCGATTGTCGCGGGCGGCAAAGGCGGCGCGGAAGACAAGATCGAAGCGATGAAATCCGCTGGTATCGTGGTCGCCGAAAGCCCCGCGCAGCTTGGCGAAGCAATGCTGAAAGCGATTGGCTAACCAAAGCCACTAACGAGGAGGCCCCGGGTCATGCCCGGGGCGCGTAGGGAACATGGCATACGTGGCCGCAAGACAGAATCCAGAAGCCGTCTTCGCACGGGCGAAGGCTGTGTTTGCCGTACTGATTTGCCTCTCCCTCACCTCTGGCTGCGTCGCACGGGCTGCCGTGAAAACAGGCGTCAAAGCCACCAAAACCGTCGTGAAAACAACCGGGAAAGTCGCCAGCACTACCGCTTGCGCCGCCACCGATCTCGTCGTCCGTGACCCCAATTGCAAAGGGTAAACTTCCAATGACCGACCACCCAGCCAACGACCAGTTCCATGCCTCCTCCTTTATGCAGGGGCATAATGCCGAGTATCTGGAACAGATGTATGCCCGATACGCGACGGACCCCAACGCAGTGGACGAAAGTTGGCAAGCGTTCTTCAAAGCGCTCGGGGATGATGAGGTCAGCGTGAAGCGCGACGCCGAAGGGCCAAGCTGGGCGCGGTCCGACTGGCCGCCCATGCCCGGCGATGAGCTGCACGCCGCCCTCACCGGCGAATGGGCCCCGGAAGAGGTCAAAGGCGCGGGCAACAAGATCAAAGCCAAGGCCGCTGAGAAAGGCGTTGAGGTCAGCGATGAGCAGATCAAACGCGCCGTCCTCGACAGTATCCGCGCTTTGATGATCATCCGGGCCTACCGGATCCGGGGGCATCTGGCCGCTGATCTCGACCCGCTGGGCATGCACGCGCAAGAGCAGCATCCCGAGCTTGAGCCGAAATCCTACGGCTTCACCGATGCGGATATGGACCGCCCGATTTTCATCGACAACGTGCTGGGCCTGCAAGTCGCGTCGATGCGCCAGATTATGGACATCGTGAAGCGCACCTATTGCGGGACATTCGCGCTGCAATACATGCACATTTCCAACCCCGAAGAAGCGGGCTGGCTGAAGGAACGTATTGAAGGATACGGCAAAGAGATCGCCTTCTCGCGCGAAGGGCGCAAGGCGATCCTGAACAAGCTTGTTGAGGCCGAAGGCTTCGAAAAGTTCCTCCATGTCAAATACATGGGCACCAAACGCTTCGGGCTGGATGGCGGCGAAAGCCTGATCCCCGCGATGGAGCAAATTATCAAGCGCGGCGGTCAGCTTGGCCTGAAGGAAATCGTCATCGGGATGCCGCACCGGGGTCGCCTGTCGGTGCTCGCCAATGTGATGAGCAAACCCTACCGCGCGATTTTCAATGAATTTCAGGGCGGTAGCTTCAAGCCCGAAGATGTCGATGGCTCCGGCGATGTAAAATATCACCTCGGCGCGTCTTCCGACCGCGAGTTTGACGGCAACAATGTCCACCTGTCGCTGACCGCGAACCCCTCGCACCTTGAGGCCGTGAACCCGGTTGTGCTGGGCAAGGTCCGCGCGAAGCAGGACCAGTTCAATGACGATGCGCGCACAACCGTGATGCCCGTACTCTTGCACGGCGATGCAGCCTTCGCAGGTCAAGGCGTTGTGGCCGAATGCTTCGCACTATCTGGCCTGAAAGGTCACAAGGCGGGCGGCACGATGCATATCGTGGTCAACAACCAGATTGGCTTTACAACCGCGCCACACTTCTCACGCTCCTCCCCCTATCCAACCGACAACGCTTTGGTGGTTGAGGCGCCGATCTTCCACGTGAATGGCGACGACCCGGAAGCCGTCGTGCACGCCGCCAAAGTCGCCACCGAATTCCGCCAGAAGTTCAAGAAAGACGTGGTCCTCGATATCTTCTGCTATCGCCGCTTCGGCCATAACGAAGGCGACGAGCCGATGTTCACCAACCCGGTGATGTATAAGAAAATCAAGGGCCACAAAACGACCCTTAGCCTTTATACCGAACGCCTCGTGCGCGACGGGCTGATCCCGGAAGGCGAGATTGAGGATATGAAGGCCGCCTTTCAGGCGCATTTGAACGAAGAGT
>CAZPXE010000622.1:0-2212 GCA_964590545.1 uncultured Rhodobacterales bacterium
CGCCAGACCGCTGGGCCGGTCCGGCGCTGGGCACGGCGGCTTCGCCTTGAGACCGTGCCCGTGGGTGCGTCGAATGACTTACGCGGCCAGCCCCAAAATCTCCCGCGCTTGTTGCCATGTGGCGACGGGGCGCTCGTACTGGGCGCAAATCTCTGCCGTGCGTGTCACCAGCGCGGCGTTTGAGGGGGCGAGGGTGGCGCGGTCGAAGCGGACATTGTCTTCGAGGCCCGTGCGCGCGTGACCGCCCGATGAGATCGCCCAATCGTTCAGCACCGCTTGCTGCGCACCAATGCCTGCCGCGCACCACGGGGCATCCGCGCCGAACAGGCGTTTGACCGTTTCGATATAGTAGTCGAACACATGCCGATCCGCGGGCATCGCGTTCTTCACACCCATGACGAACTGCACGTATGGTGTGCCCGCAAGCTTGCCCTCTTGCTGCAACTGGTGGGCCTTCAGAATGTGTGACAAATCAAAGGCTTCAATCTCGGGCTTCACGTTATGGGTGAGCATTTCCGAAGCCAGCCACTCCACCAGATCCGGCGGGTTCTCATAGACGCGCGTTGGGAAGTTGTTGGACCCGACCGACAGCGACGCCATGTCCGGTGCGAGCGGCAGCATCCCGCCGCGCGCCTGACCTGCGCCAGAGCGGCCCCCGGTCGAGAACTGGATGATCATGCCGGGGCAGTGCTTTTCCAGCCCCTCTTTGAGCGCCGCGAATTTATCCGGATCGCTGGACGGGGTCTGGTCGTCATTGCGCACATGGGCGTGGCAGATCGTGGCCCCGGCCTCGAACGCTTCTTGGGTGCTTTCCACCTGTTCCGAGACGGTGATCGGCACAGCGGGATTGTTCGCTTTGGTCGGCAAAGAGCCGGTGATCGCGACGCAGATGATGCAGGGTTTGGTCATACTAAGTAGCCCTTATATGTCGAAGAAGACGGTTTCGCCGTCGCCTTGAATGCAGATGTCGAAGCGGTAGACGGGCATGCCGTCCCGGTCCTCGCCCCGTTTGGCGATGAGGGTCGGGCGGCGGTTTTCCCATTCGATCATGGTCAGCACCGGGTCCGCGCCATTGGCCTCGGCCTCGTCATCGAAATAGGCGCGGGTGTTGAGGCCCAAGTTGATGCCGCGTGCGACGATCCAGAGGGAGATATGGGGCGCGTGAACGCGTCCGTTGCCGTCCGTCACAGCGCCCGGTTTGATCGTGTCAAAGCCCCATTCGCCGGTCCCGAAATCGGTGATAACCCGGCCCCAACCGCGAAAGCCATCCTCGACGGCACCGCCGCCTTCGGGGTGGGCGTAGTGGCCTGCCGCGTTGGCGTGCCATGCTTCGAGCATCACATCCTTGATGGGCGATCCGGTGCCGTCGATCACCAGCCCTTCAATGCGGATGCGGGTGCCTGCCGCGTTCGGCCCGGCAATGTCCCAGCCCAGTTCGGTGTCATAAATGTCAAACCCTGCCGCCCCCGGCGCGAGCCCGATATGCACATAAGGTCCGGCGGTTTGGGAGGGGGTCTCTTTGAGATAGCTAAACTCGGTCATGGATCAATTCCCTTCCTTGCGGTTCTCGAACATCGTCGAGCGACGCCCGCGCAGAACGACATCGAAACGGTAAGCGATGGTGTCCAGCGGGATGGTGGCGTTCATGTCCAGCTTGGCGGTCATGGCGTCGACCCCGTCGTCGGAGACGGTTGCGACGATGGGGCAGCGCGGGATCAGCGGATCGCCCTCAAAGTATAGCTGTGTGATGAGGCGTTGGCAGAAGGCATGGCCGAAAATGCTCACATGGATATGTGCGGGCCGCCAGTCGTTGACCATGTTGCGCCACGGATAAGCGCCCGGTTTGATGGTGCGGAATTTGTAATACCCTTGATCATCGGTGATCGTCCGCCCGCAACCGCCGAAATTCGGGTCGACGGGGGCGAGGTACATGTCTTTCTTGTGCCGATAGCGCCCGCCTGCATTGGCCTGCCAGATTTCCACCAGCGTGTTCGGCACGGGGCGGGCGTTCTCGTCGAGGACGCGGCCATGGACGATGATGCGCTCGCCAATCGGATCGCCCGTCTGGGCGTAATTCTTGATCAGGTCATTATCCAGCGGCGCGATATCGGAATGGCCGAAGGTGGGGCCGGTGATTTCGGCCACGCTCTGGTCAAGGCTGATCTTGGCGAGGCGCGGGGAGCGGGCGACGGAGGTTTTGTAATTCGGCGTC
>CAZPXE010000623.1:0-2212 GCA_964590545.1 uncultured Rhodobacterales bacterium
TCAGAGGCGCCGCGCGCTAAACCCAATTGGGTACGCTTGCGCCGCGTGCTGTTTCTGGCCGCGATCGTCGTTGCCGGGCTCTTTGCCCTGTCAGTTGTCATGAAATGGATGGGTCTGACATTGGCCTTTTTGTTTCTGGGCTGGGGCCTTCTGTCGGTTGCTGTGCCAATGCCGCGCTTGCCCGGTCTGCTGCGCTTGCTCTGCCGCAGGTTTCCGGGCCTAACCGATCCGGTTGAAGCCTTCCTGACCCGGATGCAATTCGATCATGGTGGTGAGACGCGCCCATGACTGATCCCACCGCCTCCGGACTTAATATGCACACCGCCTCTGGCCTCACGGACGTCTTCGCCTCGCGCCGTTACTTCCGCAAATTCGAAGCGATCATGGCGCATATGACCCGCGTGGCCGGGGTGATGGAGGCTGAAGGCGCGCTGAATAGGTCCGAGGTGAACATCCTCACCCGCTATGCGGTGAACATCACCAACACGTTCCGCGCGCTTAGCTTGAAATATCTGCTGGTCGGGCGCGATACCGGGCGGTTCTTTGGCTCGCTCGCGATTGATACCACCGAAAGCGGATTTCCCATGGCGTCTGAGATCCTGACCATGGGCAATGACGCCGTGCAGGCGGGCAAGCACCTTGAACAGATGCCCTCTGCCGCAGATCTGAAACGCCAGATGGTCGACGTGATCATCCGCGACCGCTCTGTGCCGACCAAGCTGCAATTCGCCCTGTCGCAGCGGCTCTATTACGAAGAACTGCTGAAAGGGCATCTATTCTGGGCCCAAAATGACCCCGAGATTCAATGGCTTGAGGATCTACCCGATGGTCGCAAACGGTTCGAATTGCACTGGGCGGTCTATGACAGCGGGCTAAACCTGCCCGTGATCTATCTGATGGAGGTTGAAGACAGCGGGCGCACGCCGTTGCCCAAAGACCAGCGCCGCTGGCCCATGGCCCAAGCGCATCTGATGGCGCAATCCGTCGGCGCGCTCAAGCTGGTCACAATCGCCAAAGGGTTCGACGAGGATTTCGACGATCTGCACCCCAAACGCCTGCGCCGCTTCCATGTGGGGCCGATGTATTCGTCCGCCTTCACCAAACAGGCCGGGCCGCTGGGGCAAGTCCTGAATGCCGCCCGCGCGCCGGAAGGACAGGATTGGTCCTTTGTCTGGACCGAAGAAGACCTGCACTCCGAACGGGTGATCGAGGAACGCACAGGCTGGTTCTCCACCGTCGAGCGGGAGGTGTTCAAGCTCGACCCCTTCGCCGGGCGCGGTGCGGAAACCGGAACCACCCGCATGGACCGCGCCATCATCCTGCCCCAGCGCCCCTATCAGGTGCTGGCCGAACAGAACCCGCCGGGGTTCGGGAATGTGGCAAAGTATGTGGTCAGTCCGGCGGGGCGGGTTTTGAAGTATTAATGTGGGAGCTTCCCCTCTCATCGTTTCCTTTGGAAACGACTGCTGGGCAGGGGGCGGGAGTTTTCTTAGCTAAGTGAAGACGGGAGTGACGCGATGAGCCAGACGGGCGATCAAATGGAGCTGCGGGAAGAGGATATCACCGCGCATTACGCTATGGCGCTGGCGATGCTGCAAGGGTTCGATCACGCGCCGCGCATCGGTAAGGCGGCGTCCGAACCTGCGGCAGAGCGATCCTCTGGCATCGGCACGCGGCGACGGTTCCGCACCACAACGCCGGGGCTGGTGACACGGCAAACCGCTGCGCCGGGGGCCGTGCAGGTGATGGCGCGGGTTGAAGGGGCGGATGAGGATGACCCGCTCATGTCCGCCCTGCAAGCCACCGTGCTGAATGCGCTGCGCCGGGCCGTTTCCATCGCGCTGGCGGTGGCAGAGGCCTATGCGGAAACCTCCGGCCTTGGCGACCTGAAGCGCGCCAACCTCGAAGGCGCTTTGCCCGCTGCGCGCAAGACCGAGTTTACCGAATTGCTGGCCGCTGAGGCGCTGGTAACGCTCTATGTCTTTGGAAACGCAACCGCTTCCCTGCTCGCCGCACACCAGACAGACGTAACCGTCGAGGTCGGCGATTTCGATGAGCTGCTGACCGATAACGGCCAAACCGCGCTGCATGGCGCGCTTTGGGAACTCGACCAAGACATCGCCAAACACGCGCCCGATGACGCGCAACTGGTCGCAGCCGTCACCGCCTTCGCCGAAGTGCTGATGGAGAAGGTCGCCCTGCGCGCCCAAAG
>CAZPXE010000624.1:0-2208 GCA_964590545.1 uncultured Rhodobacterales bacterium
CTAGAAGAGATTGAGTGTGATGTTGTGGCAATGTCAGGTGGCTGGTCCCCTGTCGTCCATCTATGGTCCCATTGCGGTGGCAAACTAATCTGGGATGAGGCGCAAGCCCATTTTGCCCCCGACCCGTCCCGACCACCCACCGGCGCTGACGGTTCCAGTTTCGTGATAGCAGCGGGGTCAGCCTCCGGCGCATTGCAACCATCAGCCTGCCTTAAAAGCGCTCAGCTTGCCGGGCGCCGGGCGGGCGAGCCGAACTTGCTGACCTATGACATGGGTGGCACTTCGACAGATGTGGCGCTGATCCGGGGCGGGCATCCGCCGGTCAGCAATGAAATCGAAGTCGAATACGCCATGCCGATCCACGTGCCGATGGTCGACGTGCGCACCGTCGGCGCAGGCGGCGGGTCCATTGCGCGCATCACTCCGGCAGGTCTGCTGGAAATCGGCCCCGAAAGCGCAGGCGCGACGCCGGGCCCGATCTGCTATGGCAAAGGCGGCGCGCGTCCGACCATTTCAGACGCCAACTTGCTGCTCGGGCGGCTCAACCCGGCGATTCTGAACTCGGTGGATGGCGATGTGTCCTATGACCATATCGCCGACGTCTTCACCCGCGAGCTTGGCACTTCGCTCAGCCTCGACGCCCAAGGCGCGGCGGAAGCTGTGATCCGCATGGCCAATGCCAAAATGGCTGGCGCGATCCGCATGGTGTCCCTGTCGCTCGGCGCGGACCCCCGCGATTTTGCGCTGTTCGCGTTCGGCGGCGCTGGCCCGCTGCACGCTGCCGCGCTGGCCCGCGAATTGGGCGTGCCGCGGGTGCTGATCCCGGCCCGCCCCGGCATGACCAACGCGCTTGGCTGCGTCGTCGCCGATTTGCGCCATGACTACGTGCAGACCGTGAACCAACCACTGGATGATGCCGACCCAGAGGCCCTCCAAGCCCTCTTCGCAGACCAAACCGCCGCCGGGAAAGCCGCGCTGGAGCGGGAGCAGGTGGAGTTGATCGAGACCAGCACCGCCTATTCCGTCGATATGCAATTCGTCGGCCAAAGCCATGTGGTGCGCGTGCCGCTCGACACGCCGACCCCCGACCGTGCCACCCTGCGCGCCAAGTTCGAAGAGGTGTATTGGAACCGCTTCAAGGTTGAACTGGCCGAAATCCGTGCCCGGATCGTCACCGTCAACACCTCCGTCATCGGCACCCGCGCACCCGTGGACCTGTCGCGCCTGATCGACCCTGAGGGGCGCGGGGCCGAGGCCACCCCCATCGGCCACCGCGACGTGATCTTCGATGGCGAGACGCATTCCACACCTATCTACAGCCGCGACGCGCTGCCGGAAGACGTGACGCTCGACGGCCCTGCCGTGCTGGAACAACTCGACACCACCGTATTGATCCCACCGGGCGACCGCGTGACCGGAGGCGCAGACGGCAACCTCACAATACATATAGCGGGCCATATCGGAGGCGCGGCATGACCGAGACGCTGGACCCCATCACACTGTCCGTTATCCAAGCCGGGCTGCAACAGGTCTGCGATGAGATGGACCTTAGCTTTTCCCGCGCGGCCTTTTCGCCTGTGATCGCCGAAGCCAACGACCGCTCCGACGGTATCTATGACGCAACCGACGGCGCATTGATTGCTCAAGGCGCGGGCGGGCTGCCTGTGTTTGTGGGCACGATGCAATACTCGACGCGGACGCTGATCGAGATGATCGCCGCCGGGACTGCCTCCGCGCCGCAGCCTGACGACATCTATATCGTGAACGATCCCTACCTCGGCGGCACGCATTTGATGGATGTGCGCTTCGCCCGGCCTTTCTATCGGAACGGCGAGATTTTCTGCTGGCTCTCCAACACCGGCCACTGGCCCGATACAGGCGGCGCGGTGCCGGGGGGCTTTTCCGCTTCCGCCACCGCTGTTGAGCAGGAGGGGCTGCGCCTGCCCCCGGTGCGGCTGTTCAAACAAGGCAAGCTGGACCCGGAAATCTACGCCATCATCTGCTCCAACATCCGCGTCGCAGACCAGCGCATCGGCGATGTGAAGGCGCAAGCCGCCGCGCTGATGGTGGGCGAGGAGCGCTTGACCGCCCTGCTCGACCGCTACGGCGACGCCACCGTGCGCGCCGCCATCGACGCGCTGAAGACCCGCGCAGCGGATCAGATGCGCAGCTATATCAATGAGATACCGGACGGCAGTTACGAAAGCA
>CAZPXE010000625.1:0-2207 GCA_964590545.1 uncultured Rhodobacterales bacterium
GCTATGGTCATCTCTGGCGTGATGTCCGCCAGCACTGTCGGTTCCAGAAACGCCCCCGGTTGGTTCATCTTGCGCCCGCCGGTCGCGACCTTGGCCCCTTGTGCCACTGCGTCCGACACCATGCCCGCCGCCCGGTCGCGCTGTCCTTCGCTGACCATCGCGCCCATGTTTGCGCCGAACTCTGCCCGGTCGATGCCGGGACCCACGGACAGGGATTTGGCAACCGCCACGGCGCGCTCGATCAACTCGTCATGGCGCGAGCGGTGCACGATCACCCGCGACATGGCCGAGCAAACCTGTCCTGCGTTGAAGAAAATCCCCCAGCGAATGTCATTCTCGAACGCGTCCAAGTCCGCGTCATCATGCACGATGGCTGCCGATTTTCCGCCCAGTTCCAGCACGCAGGGCACCACGTTCTGCGCCGCCGCTGTGGCGATGGCGATGCCGGTGCCGACCGAGCCGGTGAAGACAATTTGGTTGATATCTTTGTGTGCCGACAGCGCCGCGCCTGCCTCGTGCCCGTAGCCGCAGAGCACGTTGACCGCGCCCGCCGGGAAGCCCGCCGCCTCGGCTGCATGAGCGAAGAATGCGTTGGTCACCGGGGTCAGTTCCGGCGATTTGATCACCACCGTGTTCCCCGTCGCCAGCGCCGCCGCGATGCCGCGCGCCGTCATCTCAACCGGGTAGTTCCACGGGATGATCTGGGCCGAGACGCCCAGCGGCTCATAGGTGGTGAAGTCGTAATAGGCCGAGCCAAGGGGGATCGACCGCCCCTCCACCGTTTCTGCCTGATTGCCGTAATATTCGAAATAGCGCGCTGCGCCCTCGATCTCTACATGGCTTTCCCAAAGCGGCTTGCCTTGCTCCAGCGTCAAATGCTGCGCGATCTCGTCCTTATGTTCCAGCAGATAGCGGCCCATCGCCTGCACCATCCGCCCCCGCTCCACCGGGCGCAGATCAGACAGCGCACCGCTCAGATGCACCCGCCTAGCCGCTTGTACCGCGCGATCCACATCGGCGGCATCGGCAAGGGCATGCTGGGTCAGCACCTCGCCAGTGCCGGGGTTCACAACGTCAATCCGCCCCGCGCCGCCATCGGTCCATGCGCCGTCGATATAGTTTTGCCAGTGCTCTTTCATGGTCTTTCGTCCGGTCATGTTGGTGAGGCTGGGGCTCTGCCCCAGACCCCGGAGTTTATGGGGCCAAGCGAAGGATCAGTGTGTGATCCTATGCGCTGCAAGATGGTCGTAATGGGGTTTCATGCGTTCATAGACCTGTTTCACCCGCGGCGGCGTATCGGCTAGATCGCGGTATTTGCGTGTCTGGGCCATCATTCCGAGATTGGCTTTGCGCTGGTCCAGCCCATGCACCCCGACCGATCCGGGCGCGATGCGCAGAAAATCCGTCGTCGCGGCGCCATAATCAAAGGGCGGGCAGGTAAAGCCGAGCTGATGCGCATAGAGCTTATGCTCGGGCCGCCATTGCGCAGGCATCATTGGCCGGGATCCTCGATATATAGCCCCAGATCAAAGCGGCGCGCGTGGAACTTTTCGACCCGGCGGACGATCTCCGGGCTGGCAGCGGCGATGACGAAGCTCAGCAGCGTTTCCAGAACCGCGATCACCCCAACGGATGACGGGAAAAACTGCGGCGTCTCGGCGCTGACCAGAAACTTATGCGCGACGTCTTGGAAAATGGGCGAGGCCGCGCTGTCCGACAAAGCCACCACCGTCATTCCCTGCGCCCGCGCCACATCGACCGCCTCGACCACCTCGCGCCGATACGGCTTGCTGGTCATCGCGATCAGCACATCGCCCTTGCCCGCAAAGGCCAGATCATCCGTCGCGTTGTTGCCGGGGCGCGGAATGGTGTGGAAATCGACCATCCCGGTCGAGGCGAGATAGGTGAAGTTGCGCGCGTTCGAATTGTTCACCCCGACGCCAAGCGTATAGACCGACTTGGCGTTCCAGATATCCTCGGCGGCCGCTGCCAGTTCATCGGGGCTAATCCCGGCAAAGCTGTCTTCGATGTTGCGCAGCGCCGCCTGCACCATGTCGGCGTAAAGATCGCCCAAACCACCCGCCGCGCGGGTCTGTTGCAACCACTTCGCGCGGCCCTCGAAGGCACTGCGCGGATTGCGGATCGCCTCACGAAACGGCTCGCGGAAATCCTCATACCCGTCATAGCCTATCGCCCGCGCCAGCCGC
>CAZPXE010000626.1:0-2207 GCA_964590545.1 uncultured Rhodobacterales bacterium
CACTTGCACCTCGTCCAGCAGTTCGATCCGCGCGACGGGAATGCCGTATTGGATTACCTGCATTACCGTCTCACAGGCCGCTTCCAGCGTCGGGAAAGAACAACGCGCGGAACTGATCGCTTCTGGAATCCCCTGCAATTTCAACGTGATCTTTGTGATCATGCCCAGCGTGCCTTCGGAGCCGACCAACAGCCGCGTCAGATCATAACCCGCCGAAGTCTTCTTGGCCCGGCTCGCGGTGCGGATGATCCGCCCATCGGCCATCACCGCCTCCAGCGAGATGACATTGTCCTTCATCGTCCCATAGCGCACCGCGTTCGTCCCCGACGCGCCGGTCGCCACCATCCCGCCCAGCGAGGCATTGGCCCCCGGATCAATCGGGAAAAACAGGCCCTGATCGCGCAGATATGTATTTAGCTGCTCGCGGGTTACACCGGGCTGGATCACGCAGTTCAGATCGCTGGGATTCACTTCCAAAATCTGGTTCATCTTGGTCGTATCGACGGAAATCCCCCCTGCCGGCGCGTTCACATGCCCTTCAAGCGAAGTGCCGGTACCGAATGGGATAACCGGCACCTTATGTTCGGCGCAGATGCGGATAATATCCTGAACTTGCTCGGAATTTTCAGCAAAAACCACCGCATCGGGGGCCTGATTGCCCAGCCACGTGGTGGTATGCCCGTGCTGTTCGCGGATCGCGGCACCTGTTTGACACGCCTCGCCGAACTGCTGTTTCAGAATACCCAGCGCCGTCGCTATCCCATCCTCGTTACGCGGCAATTCGGTGACGTGACCCATAATTTAAGTGCCTCCCTAAGCTGCGCGGAAAGTGACGTAGAAACGATGCAAGAGCAAGCGCAGCGCTCCCTATTCCTTAGCCGAAACAATCGATCCGGTTGCATAGCGACAGGCGCGGACCAACAGGCACTTTCAAAGAATAGCTGCCGAGAGGGACAAAGGCAGAGCGCCTTATTCCCCCAGCGCAATTCCCTCGCGCCGCGGGTCCGCGCCGCCCTGCAAGCCATCCGCGCCAATCGAAATCACGTGCAGGCCAGAGGTCAGCGGGCGCACCGCCACCTCATATCCTAGCCCCTCCAGCGCCGGGGCCAGTGCTTCGGCTGCCGTGCCTTCCTCTAAATCAAACGTACCAAACCGGTTCACCGCATGGGGCAGCGACACCGCCGCCTGTACATCCAGCCCCCAATCCAGATGCGCGATGATCGCTTGTGCCACGTAGGGGATGATCCGGCTGCCACCGGGCGAGCCAATCGCCAGTACCGGCGCGCCGTCTTTCATCACAATCGTCGGCGACATGGACGACCGGGGCCGTTTGCCCGGCTCCACCCGGTTTGCCACAGGCACGCCGCTGCGATGGGAGCGAAAAGAGAAATCCGTCAATTCGTTGTTCAGCAAGAACCCCCGCACCATCAGGCGCGCGCCGAACGCGTTCTCAATCGTCGTCGTCATCGACGCGACATTGCCGAACCCGTCCACGATGGAGATATGCGAGGTCGAGGGCCGCTCAAACGTATCCCCATCGCTCCACAGCAGCGCATGGTCAAACTCTGGCGTGCCGGGCTCGACGGAAGCGAGCGCGTTCGGGCCATATAGCAGCGCAGAACGGGCCGCGAGGTAGCCGTCCTCCAGCATCCCCTGCGTGGGCACCGGGACGAAATCACTGTCCGCGACGTAGCGCCCCCGGTCGGCGAAGGCGAGGCGCGAGGCATCGCCGATCATCCGCCACGCCTCCGGGCTGTCAGGCCCCAGCCCCGCCAGTTCCGGCCAATTGTCCAGTTTGCCAAGGATCTGCCCAACGGCCAGCGCGCCCGAGGATGGTGGCCCCATCCCGCAAACCTCATGCCCCCGGAACGGCGCGCAGACCGCCGGGCGCTCTTTGATCTGGTACAGCGCAAGGTCCCACGCATCGAGCAAGCCGGGATTGCCGGGGGCGTTTTGCACGGTGTCGACAATATCGGCCCCAATCGAGCCATCGCGCAGGGCGTAGAACACACCGACCCCGTCGGAGGCCATCGCACGCAGGGTTTCGGCATAGTCCGGGTTGGTCAGAGTATCACCCGCTTTGATCGCGGTGCCACCGGGCAGGAAATAATCGGCGGTGCTTGGGAAGGTGGCGAGGCGCTCGGCATCCCGCTCGACCAGCCCCGCGAGCCTAGGCGAGACGGTGAAGCCTGCCTCAGCCAGCGCGG
>CAZPXE010000627.1:0-2204 GCA_964590545.1 uncultured Rhodobacterales bacterium
CCGAAGGTTTGGAAATCGCGCCGTCCTCGCCCATCGCGGGCCGCGCGTTGCCGGACATCCTTGGCTGGTTCGACATCACCTTCATCCTTGCCATCGCCCGCAAGGCAACCGGGGTGGCGTTTCCGGCAATCTCTGCCGAGGTCCCCGACCTATGGCCCGGCTGGGACGATGTTGCAGAATACTTTGGCTGCCCTGTTACCATCGGTCCCGGCTTCCGCTTGGTGCTGTCCCACGCGGATGTGGACCGCCCCCTCGTCACCCGCAATGACGCCGGGTGGGAGCAGGTCGCAGCGGATATGGAACAAAGCTTCGCCGCCCATATGCTCGCTGGCTCCACCGCCGCCAAGGTGCGTCAAGCGCTGCTCGAAGGGCTACCCGGCGGGCAGGCGGGCGCGGACCAGATCGGGCGGATGCTTGGCCTGTCCAAACGCTCGCTGCAACGGCGGCTGGGCGAGGAGGGGATGCAGTTCAAAGAGATACTGGAGGATACGCGGCGCGGTCTGGCGCTGGCCTATCTGCAACGGCGCGACTTAGGAATGCGAGAGATTGCTCTGCTGCTCGGCTTCCGCGACCCGTCGTCGTTCTTCCGCGCGTTCAAGAGTTGGACCGGGCAGACGCCGCAGGCGCTGCGCGGGGCGAAGTAAGTCTATTCAACGCACTCTGGCCATGGAATCAAGGCGAAGCCGCCGTGGCCAGCGCCGGCCCGGTCCGGCGGGCTGGCGCTTTGGTTGATCTTGGTGCTTCGAATGCGCGTGGTGCTACCACAGCCACCATTAATCGAGTCGAAGTAAGGTTGCTGCGCCAGCCCCCGGTCCGGCGCTGGCCACGTCTGTTGTTGCGCGGCTATTTGTGCCCTTCGAAAACCCCAATCTCTACGCCATCCGCCTCCAACGCAGCCCTCACAGACCGCGCAATCTCCAGCGCTTCGGGCGTATCTCCATGCATGCAAATCGTGTCGATCTGCGCCGGGATCGCCTTGCCGCTTTCCGTATGGATCGCCCCCGCCTTCACCATTGCCGCTATGCGTGGACCTGCCGTCTCGGCATCGTGGATCACCGCGCCGGGCTTTGAGCGATCCACCAGCGTCGCGTCGTCGTTATAGGCCCGGTCCGCGAAAATCTCGCCCGCCCAATTGCAGCCCAACGCCTTCACCGCCTCTTGCTGCGCGGTGCAGGCCAGCACCATCACGATCAAATCCGGCGCGACCGAAAGCGCCGCCTCGTAACAAGCCTCTGCCAGTACCGGGTCTTCCGAGGTCATGTTCCCAAGCGCCCCGTGCAGCTTTAGATGCCGCACCTCATGACCGAAGGCGCGGGCCATGCCCGTATGGGCCGCCACTTGGTACCGCACGATATTCTGCAACGTGCTGGTCGGCATCTGGATGCGGAACCGCCCGAACCCGGCAATATCGGCAAAACCCGGATGACACCCGATCCCGACGCCGTTCTGCGCGGCCAACTCAAAGGTCTTTTGCATCACGTCCGGGTCGCCCGCATGCCCGCCACAGGCAATATTGGCGCTGGAGATGATCTTCAGCAGCTCCTCATCATTGCCCATCTTCCACAGGCCAAAGCTCTCGCCCATATCGGCGTTCAGATCGACGGTATTGCTCATTCCGGGTCCTCCCATGCGCTGATCGCGCCATCCACAAGGTTGTAACTCAGCAGGTCCGCCATGTCAGCGGGATCGCGCAGCAGCGGCGTGCAGGCGCGGGGCAGGGCGGCGCGGGCCGCAGCGGCGCGCGCCTCGTAACTGCGGGCCTCAGTCATATCCAACAGCTTAAACCGGATCTCTGCATTCAACGGAGCCTGCGCCACCCGCGCCATATCCGAAGGCAGCACGGTGCCGATGCGCGGATAGCCCCCGGTCGTCTGATGCTCGCGCATCAGCACGAAGGGCGCGCCTTCGCCAGTCACCTGAATATCGCCGGGGGCGATGATCTCGGACACGACCGTCAGGCCACCTTGCGCCAGAAAGCTCATCCCGTCCGGGGGCATCATCCGTATCCCCTGCCGATTGGCACGGGCATCGCGGGTGAAGCGGGTTTCGGTGAAACTGGTCAGCAGGTCCGCGCCATACAAATCGGTCTGGATCGAGCGGACCATGTGGATCATCCCGCCGCCAAACCGCTCCTCTGGCTGCAACACATAGCCGACGCGCCCCTGCGGATCAGGCCCAGCCAAAGGCAGTACATCGCCCGGGGC
>CAZPXE010000628.1:0-2155 GCA_964590545.1 uncultured Rhodobacterales bacterium
GAGCCCAAAGCGAAAAATGCTGCGCTATGTACGAATGTCGGCTCTTCTAAGCTCGGCCACAAGCGTGAAAGAAATAGAGAAGGTTCTGCAATGGACTATTTGGGCGCAGGTTTAACATAGGGCGCTAATCCATAGCCGCAGCACCGAAGAACGAAACGAAGAGCCCATGTATATCAGGTTGCCGCGTTATTCGCCTGATGCTCCGCCTCGTTTCCGGAGCGTTCTTGTCCCGTGATGTATGATCCAATTGGTACGTTTATCGTCGGCCCTTGACCATTTTTCTGAAAGGTCCTCGATAAGCGTGGGATGATCTTTTGAGACATCGTTAATGACGTTTGCCACTGATTTACGTACGTAAGCCGAGGGATCTGCCCGCAATGGTGAAATCAGATCGAGTACGCTGTGGGGTTTCTCAACAAAGACATCGAGGCGTTTTGCCCAAGGCAATCGCGGACGTGCGCCTTCACTTGCGAGCCTGCGAATGTGGAGGTCTTTAGAAGCCGCCCACTTTTTCAGTGTTTTCATTGCGCGGTCAGGGTCTGCCTCTATGTAAGGCCGCACAGCATATTCCGATGTATGCCTGCGCGTTATTTCGGCACAAAGATGCATTGATTTTTCATAATGACCGAGACCAAACTCTTCAACAAAACGGGCAACCGGCATCAACCAGTAGCCTTCTGTGAACATTCCTGTCTCACCTTCCAAAGGGCGGCCAAGTGATGCACCAAGAATATCGGCCGCTTGTTCATAATCATCTGGCAACTGCTGTTGCAGGCCCTGAGCCATGAGCAAAATCCTGTTCTTGAGCTCCAGATCACCAACACCAGCTTCAACCATGTCAGCATAGATACTCACATTGAAAGCAGGGTGTTGTGCTTCAATTGCCTGCCCAAGACGCAGGGCGCAATTTCGGTCAAACCAGTCTTTGTGTTTTTTCGCCATTGTCCAATCCGATCTTTACTGTGGCAACACGGAGGGGTCGTAGTCCGCAGCAAATTCTTCAGAGGGTGCAATCGGCGTAATAACATCGATCAATATGCCATTAGGATCTTGGAAAACGGCATGCCGTTGGCCATGTGGCTCGTCACGTAGTTCTTGAACAACTGGAACGCCATCGCCAGTGAGGCGCTCATGCTCAACGTCGACATCGTCGACTTCAAACGTCAAAATCACCCCTTGCGTGGTTCCCCTGCCGCCTTCCGGAATGGTCTCGTGATCATGTTGCAGGACAGCGAGGTTGGTTGTTTCGTTGGCCTCGCTTTGCAGATGCACGTACCAATCGCTCTCAAACAGCGCCTTAAAGCCAAAATGCTTCACATAAAACGCTGCTGTCGCCGTGACATCTTTCACTTGAAGTAGCGGATAATATTGGGTGATTTTCATGGTTCTTTCCTCGCTCAAAGTTAAATACAGTATGTATGTAACATGAAAATATTTAACATGCAAGATGTATGTAAGCGTGCTAAAGCTAACCTGCATGAACTGCTTGAGATAGAAATGGTGTCTGTGAACAAACCCCCGCATCGTAAAACGCAGGCGCAAAGGCGCGCCGAGACAAAGGCCCAACTGCTCGACACGGCAAAGGAACTTTTCTTGTCGAAAGGATACGACCAAACGGGGATGCCCGAGTTGGTCAATAAAGCTGGCCTAACACGCGGCGCACTCTATCATCATTTTGAGGACAAGTCCGATCTGTTCCGCGCGTTGGCTGAGAAGGAAGCGGGGGAAATAGGGTCGGCTATCGATGTGGCTACGACAGGCGTTGCAAATCCCGATGAAGCACTGATGGTAGGCACCAACGCCTATTTTGATGCCATGGCCGTACCTGGGAGGGCGAAAATTCTATTGGTGTTGGCACCAGCCATTTTGGGAACTTCTCACGCCAAAACCCTGACCGCATCTGAAGGCAGCGCACAGCTTCGAGGTGGGCTGTCTCAGGCCATGCCACATCTGAATGAAGGTGAGCTTGATGCGTTAACTGATGTTCTGTCGGCAACATTTGATAGAGCTGCATTGGAAATCGCCGACGGGGCAAATCGTGACGATTACGTCGGTGCTCTTTTCAAAATTATCCAGAAGTTGCTCGTCGTATGACGCCACCTAACAGACCTGGCGTTGGCTTTGCGGTAAGTTCTGGCTCAGGCAGACAGGACCA
>CAZPXE010000629.1:0-2152 GCA_964590545.1 uncultured Rhodobacterales bacterium
GCGAAGTTCAGCCCGCCCACGATGATGATCACCCCCAGCGGCACAGAGGCGAAGGCATTGAAGCCAGGAACATTGGGCCAGAGGTACTGAAACGCATTACCATCGGCATGCATGATGAACAGCAGGAAGGCAAAGGCGTAGAAAGAATAGGACCCGAAAACAGAGCGCCGGGTGAGCAGCCACGCCAGTGCGGCAAAGCCCGAAAGAAGCATCGCCATGCCGTAATAGATAAAGTTCCGCGCTGTGCGCTGTGCGCCGTACTGGTCAAAGGCCGCACGCTCTTGCACCGTCCACGCCAGTTCCGACGAGCCACCCGACCAATAGCGGATCATGATCGTTGCATCCGCGCCGGGGGCCAGATCGAAGGGTGTCGTGAGTTCCGGGTAGATTATGCGGCGGTTCGAGAAGACGGTCGAGCTGTCCTGCGCATCGATTTTGGTGGCCGCGCCTGCCGCGTCGATCTTCCAGACTTCGTAGAGTTGCAGGAAATTCTCGCTCATGGCGAGAACGAAGCGGTCGAACTCGGTTTGGTTGCTGATATCGAAACGCAGCCAGATCACGTCGCGGGAATAGCCGAAATCGACCACATCGCCGGTGACTGGGGTGAAATCCTGCTCGAGCGCGCGCTCGAGGCTGAGGTTGCGGGACGGGTCGCGCAGGTAGGACAACGTGGGCGTGATTGAGACCCATTCCGTGCGTGGTTGCAGCAGTTCAAGGGTGGACCTGTCCTGCGCCACCGCAGTTACGGCGCATAAACACACGTATAAACAGGTGACGAACGCCACCAAGACGTGCAGTATCGACCGAAGCCGTGAGACAGGACGTACCAAATTTGAATCCAATTTCTTTAATTATTGTCGACGACCATGCCTTTACGCGCTCCGGCTTGCAATATCAGCTTGAGCAGGATGGGCGGTTTGATGTGCTTGGGCAGGCGGGCAGCGCGGTGGAAACGTTGGCGCTGGCGCGCAAGGCGCAGCCGCAGGTGGCGGTTGTGGATTACGCCCTGCCCGACGCGACGGGGCTTGAAATTGTGATTGAGCTGAAGCGCTGGGTGCCGGACTGCGCGGCGGTGATCCTGACAGGGCGCGATGATGGCGCGATTGTGCAGCCGCTGCTGGATGCGGATGTGAAAGGGATCTTGAACAAAGGCTCCAAGCCCGAGGCGATTTGCGAGGCGCTGGCCAAGGTGGGCGCGGGCGGCACAGTAATGGATGCGGTGTTCAAGAAGCAGATGGGGCGCAGCGATACGCCTGTCAGCCTGTCCCCGCGCGAGTTGGAGGTGCTGATCCGTATCGCCAAGGGCATGTCGAACCCGGCGATTGCGGATGATTTGTCTCTGTCCGCGAAAACGGTCGAGACCCATCGCGGGAACCTGATGCGGAAGATGGATGTGAGCACGACCGCGACGCTGATGGTGAAGGCGGTGCGGGCGGGGCTTATTGATCTTTAGCTGACCTTTTTTCGAGGCTCTACGGCCAGCACCACTGTTGTGTTAGCGGACTTGTGCGTCCCGCAGTAGCGCGGCAAATCGGAAAAAGCCGTGCGCCATTTTGGTGTAGGGCGTGAGCACGAAGAAGGCGAGCACCGCACCCAAGTGGAGCGCCAACAGCGCGGACATGGCGGACGTTGCGCCGAGCGCGTAGAGCGCCAACCCGCTGAGTGCGACGAAGCCAAGTAGGGCGACAAAGGCGGTATCGGCGGCGGCGGTGCGGGTGTCTGACAGCGCGGGATCGGCGCGGCGTTTGAGCACGAGCATCGCGCCTGCCCCGACAGTCAACAGCACACCGCCGGAGATGCCAAAGAGTTTGGGCAGCGAGATAAGCCCGTAAGGCGCAGGCATATCAAAGACATAGTGCAGCACGGTGCCGGAGGCGGTGGCGGCAAAGCACAGCAAAAACCCGTACATCACTGCATGATGCGCGTGGCGGCGGGCGGGGGTGAATCGCTCGCCTTCTTCGAAATTGCATCCCTCGCCGTGACCGCCGGAGAGGTTGCGCATTGTGGCGGCTTGGCGGATGGCGTCGGTGACATGGGCCCAGCGCAGACGCGCCCCGCCCACATCGCGCCAATAGCGGCGCAGGCCGAAACCGAGGGCAGCAAGCGGGCCAAGGAAAGCAGGCGCAAAGATCGCGACCATCGCGCTATGCGA
>CAZPXE010000630.1:0-2152 GCA_964590545.1 uncultured Rhodobacterales bacterium
GCGACGCAAGGTGTGCCTTCGAACTGCGCGGCAATCGCTTCGGCCATGGGCTGAAGCTGCGTCCAACTATGTGCCGTACCGCCGACCATCATCGACGGGCCAGTGCGGGCACCTTCCTCGCCGCCGGAGACGCCCATGCCAACATAATGCACGCCGCTCCCATCCAGCGCGTCGGACCGGCGGCGGGTGTCATTGAAATCGGCATTGCCGCCGTCGATGATCGTGTCCCCATCCTCCAGCAGCGGCGTCACTTGATCGATCATCGCATCCATCGGCGCGCCGGAGGGGATCATGAACAAGATCGTGCGAGGGGTTTTCAGCGAGGCAACGAAAGCCTCCAGCGTGTCGGACGGGGCAAGGTTTCCGGCCAGCGTCCCGGCTTCGGTGACAAAGTCGGCAATCCAGCCAGTCTCGCGGTTGGTGACAGCGACGCGAAAGCCCTTATCGGCGAGGTTCAGCGCCAGCGCGCTGCCCATCGTGCCAAGGCCATAGATGCCGATATCTGCTTGGGTCATGCGCTTTGCCTTTACTTTTTTCTCGAAGGTTAACCTGTGCAGCGGCGCAGGCAAGTTCAACCGGACAGATCATCCGGGGTGAGGCCCGGCGGGCCCGCAGCATCGGCTTCGGCTTTGCGAATGGCGGCGGTGATTTTGGTCATCACCGGGCAGGCCAGCCCATGCTGGGCCGCGAGGTCCAGAACAGCGCCTTGTAGCGCGTCCACTTCTGTGGGGCGGCGGCGGGTGAGGTCTTCCCACATCGAAGACCGCGCCTTGGGGTCAATCGTCAGCATCTGCGAGGCGATGCGGCGGAACAACGGCGTGGGCAGGCGCAGGATATGCGGCACCAGACGCGCTGGCGCGGCGGTGAATTTGGCGGGAGTGATCCCCGCGGCCTTTAGGACGGTCAGCGCCTCGTCCATCTGCGCAGCCATCAGCCGCCGCCATGCACGGTTTTGCAGTTGGGTGAGCAGCGGCAGGTCCGACAGCGCATTTAGCGCATTATTTAGGTTAATCAGCAGCTTGCCCCATTGAACCGCTTCAAAATCATCGGCTTCGATCCAAGTGAGACCGGGGGTGGAGAGGTCCGGCAACGGCGCTGTGCCCCGTGCCACCAGAATGTCGCCTGAGGTGCCGCGATGGAATGCGCCGGGGCCGGTTTGGGTGACGTTGAACGGGACCATCCCGCCGCGCACGTGATGCTCTGGCAAGACTGCGCGCAGCGTGGCAGCGTTGGTGACACCATTTTGGAGCGAGATGACCGGAGCGTCCTGCGGCCCGTATTGCGCGATAAGCCCGGCCATTTCGGTGGTCGCGGCGGATTTCACCGTCACCAGCACCAGATCACAGCCTTCCAGCACGGCCGGATCATCGCTGAGCGCAAGGTCCATCAGCTTATCGGTTCGACCTTCGAAATCGGTGAGGGTCAAGCCATGGGCCGCGACCTCATCGCGCAGCCGGGGCCGGGCGAGGAACCGCACATCATGCCCCGCCTGCACCAGCCGCCCGCCCACAAACAGGCCAATCGCGCCCGCACCGGCGACGCCGATGCGCAGCGGGTCAGACACCGAGGCACCAGCGCATGACGGCTTTCTGGGCATGCAGGCGGTTTTCGGCCTCGTCGAACACGACAGAGTTGGGGCCGTCCATCACCGAAGACGTCACCTCTTCGCCGCGATGCGCGGGCAGGCAGTGCATGAACAGCGCGTCGGGCTTGGCGTGGGCCATCAACTCGTCATTGACCTGATAGGGGCGCAGCATGTTGTGGCGGCGCTCGCGCGCGGATTGGGCGTCATGCATCGACACCCATGTATCGGCAAAGATCAGGTCCGCCCCGGCCACGGCCTTGTCCGCATCCCGCTCGATAGAAAAGGTCTGATCGCTGGTCCGAAGCATCTTTTGCCATTCCGGTTCCGGGTCGAGTTGCATTGGGCCGGTGAAGGTGAAGTCAAAGCCGAACTGTACGGCCGCATGCATCACCGAAGCACAGACGTTGTTCCCGTCACCACACCACGTGACTTTCTTGCCAGCGATGGGGCCGCGATGCTCTTCGTAGGTCATCACATCCGCCATGATCTGGCAGGGGTGCGTGCGGTCAGTCAGGCCGTTGATGACCGGCACGTCAGCATATTCGGCCATCTCTTCCAGCACCGCCT
>CAZPXE010000631.1:0-2150 GCA_964590545.1 uncultured Rhodobacterales bacterium
CCTTGGCATGGCGGCGCAGGCTCCTGTGCGGGTCGACGATGGCCAACCGATTGCGACGTCTTTCCCGATTTTCGAAGGGCTGATGCGTGATTTGGGCGCGAAGGTTCTGCGCGCGAATTCATGAGGGTGACGGTCGCCATAGACGGGCCGGCGGCGGCGGGGAAGGGGACGATTTCCAAGGCGGTTGCGGCGCATTTTGGGTTTGCGCATTTGGATACGGGGTTGCTGTATCGCGCCGTTGGGGCGCGCGTGCTGGCCGGGGCGGAGCCGGTGCAGGCGGCGCGCACGTTGACGGCCAATGATCTGGACCGGGAGGATTTGCGCACCCCGCAGGTGGCGCAAGCGGCGAGTAAGGTCGCCGTGATTGCTGAGGTGCGCGCGGCGTTGGTTCAGTTCCAGCGCGACTTCGCGGCGCGCGATGGCGGGGCCGTTCTGGATGGGCGCGACATCGGAACTGTGATTTGCCCCGGTGCGGAAGTGAAGCTTTTCGTGACCGCCAGTGCCCAGATACGGGCCGAGCGCAGGCACAAAGAATTAACCGGCAATGGCATAGAGACGGCTTACGAAGAGGTGCTGGCCGATGTCAAAGCCCGTGATGCGCGGGATATGGACCGGGCGGAAGCGCCATTGAAACCGGCGCAGGATGCTGCCATCCTCGATACGACTACGTTGAGTATTGAAGACGCCGTTGCACAGGCGGTGTCGGTTATCAGTGAGGCCGTTCGCCATGGATCAGACCCAAACCTCCCGCATCGAGATACACCATAGTTCCATCGACCTTGGCCCGGTCGATGTGCAGATCGGTGAGAAGATGGCGCTGTTTGATGTGCAGCCCGGTGAGCGACGCTGGCAGGATATGGCTCCGGGAGAGACGCAGATCGTGCTGCATCGCAAGGGTGAACCTTGCGCCGCATATGAGGTGGCGGTGGAGGCCGGAACTGCGGTGACGGTCAGGGTTGAGGGGGTCTCAAACTCGCTTCTTGGTTGGATCACCGGGGCTGGGTCCAAGGTGCGCTTCCGCGAGAGTCGCGAAGCCTTGCCGCCCAGAGAGGTCACCCCGCCGCGCAGGCAGCAGATTTGGATCGGGCGGGTGACGGCGGCGGATGCGTTCATGGCGCAGATGGCCGACCGGGATGAGTTTTACACGCAGGACAATTTCGACGCCGAGGGCACGCCGGAGCATATCGCCATGAGCGGATTTGCCGAGGTGATGGGCGAGGTGAGCTATGACCATGGCCTTTTGGAGCACGGCATGGCGCAGGCCGGGTTGATGGAGGCCGAAACGCTGGCAGAGCGCTTTGCCGAGTTCAGCGATGCGAGTGTTTGGGGCCCTTGGGCGGAGGCGCAGCTTGCTCCGGTCGATGTAGCGGAGGCCAATGCGGTTATCCTGTTCGGGGTCGATGCCTCGCAGCGCTTTGGCGAGCAGTGGTCCATTCGAAAGCCCCGCGATTTCCCGTTTGCGGGTGGGTATTTGAAATTCATTGGGGAGTTTGAATACCCCGAAGGTGACGCCTGACACATTCGCTCACCAAAGGGTGCATGGCCAGACAGCGCGGCGCGGCCTAGGCTGGCGGCAATCTGTTTAGGAGGTTGCCCATGCCTGTTCGTCTTACTTCGTTGATCTTGTCGGCCGTGCTCGCGCTGTCAGCACCGACTGTGTTGAGCGCTCAGGACACGGAGCTAGACCAGCCGCAGGCCGAGGGGCCGAAATCAGAGCCGCCGATGACATGGCCGCGGCTGGTGGAGATTGTGCTGAACATCGATCCAGACGCGCGGGTTTTGCCCAACGGGGTGGAATTTTCGCTCGATGACATTCCGGTTCTGATTATTGCAGACCCGGTGGCGGATCGGATGCGGGCGATGGTGCCTATTCGCAGTGCGGAAGGGTTGGAACCGGACGAGTTGATGCGGCTGATGCAGGCGAATTTCGATAGTGCTTTGGATGCTCGCTATGCCGTGGCGCAAGGGCGGCTTTGGGGGGTGTTCATTCACCCGCTTTCGCCGCTGGAGCGTGCGCAGTTGCTGTCGGGTCTGGTGCAGACGATCAACGTGGCGCGGACCTATGGCGAGGCGTATGCGGGCGGTGCGATGACCTTTGGCGGCGGGGACAGCAACCGGATTTACCGGGAGCTTTTGGAAGAGCTGCTGAA
>CAZPXE010000632.1:0-626 GCA_964590545.1 uncultured Rhodobacterales bacterium
GCGGGCTTTGCGATGCTCGAAGGCGGGCTGGTGCGTTCCAAGAACGTGACCATGCAGATGACCAAGAACATCGCGCTCTTTTCCATCGCAGCTATCATGTACTGGCTGGTCGGCTTCAACACGATGTATCCGGGTGACTTCAACGGCTTCTTCGCCATTGGCGGTCAGACTGTTCTGGACCCGGTGGGTGTTGCAGCAGCAGATGCGGCGCTTGATTATGCGTCCGTTGGCTCTGACTTCTTCTTCCAGTTGGTGTTCGTTGCTGCGACCGCGTCCATCGTGTCCGGCGCTGTGGCCGAACGGATCAAACTGTGGCCGTTCCTGATATTCGTCGTTGTTCTGACTGGCTTTATGTACCCGATCTCCGGCTCCTGGCAGTGGGGCGGCGGCTGGTTGTCTGAAATGGGCTTCTCCGACTTCGCGGGCTCGACTGTTGTACACTCTGTGGGTGGCTGGGCCGCTCTGGCAGGTGTGATCGTGCTGGGTCCACGTTTGGGCAAGTACAAAGACGGCAAAACCAACCCGATGCCGGGTTCCAATCTGGCACTTGCCACACTGGGTACGTTCATCCTGTGGCTCGGCTGGTTCGGCTTCAACGGCGGCTCGCAGCTTGCTATGGGCACTGT
>CAZPXE010000632.1:636-2143 GCA_964590545.1 uncultured Rhodobacterales bacterium
TCTCCCGCATCTTCGCCAACACCAACATGGCGGCGGCAGCTGGCGCAGTAACAGCGCTGATCCTGACGCAAGTCATGTATGGCAAGCCTGACCTGACAATGGTCCTGAACGGCGCACTGGCGGGCCTCGTGTCCATCACGGCTGAGCCTCTGGCACCCTCGCTGCTGGGCTCCTTGCTGATCGGCGGCGTTGGCGGTGTGATCGTTGTTCTGACGGTTCCAATGCTCGACAAGCTGAAAATCGACGACGTGGTTGGCGCGATCCCGGTTCACCTGTTCGCAGGCATCTGGGGCACCATCGCGGTTGTGTTCAGCTACTTGGACGATCCAGAAATCAACCTCGTCACACAGGTTACAGGCATCATCGCCTACGGCGTATTCACCTTCGTCGCCTCGCTGGTGGTCTGGTTCATCCTGAAGATGGCCATGGGCATCCGCGTCAGCGAAGAAGACGAGCTGACCGGCCTCGACATGTCCGAACTGGGCATGGAAGCCTACCCGGACTTCTCCAAAGGCTAAGTCCTTCCCCGGCGCGTCCCCTCGGCGCGCCGGGCTTACGAATTCAGCTAAGAACCTCCCTCTTGGCGATGTCTGGCCCGGGTTTATCCCGGGCCTTTTTTCGTTTTCGGCATTGCAAGGCCCGGGGATGGCGAGGTGCGAAAAATACGAAGTATTTTTGGCCGCGCCCCGAAACGGCGTCTTAGGGATTTTTGGGCAAACCGCGCGCGAGCATATCCAACACAGGAGA
Organism: uncultured Rhodobacterales bacterium; assembly: GCA_964590545.1. Taxonomy (GTDB): domain Bacteria; phylum Pseudomonadota; class Alphaproteobacteria; order Rhodobacterales; family Rhodobacteraceae; genus Aliishimia. The sequence continues at coordinate 1,384 of CAZPXE010000632.1, forward strand.
AGCAGAATGCTTCACATTTCCGCCGCCACGCCCTTTGTCACGCCCGTAAGCCAAACCGGGGCCGGGCCAGATCAAACCCGGCAGGCCGAGGTCGATTTCACCGAAGTTCTACGAACCGAAGAGGCCAAGGCGCACCGCGGTGACGCGCCGCACAACAACCTCGCTCTGCTTGAGCAGCGTCTGCGGGACGCCGACAAGCCCGGCGATATCCGCACCGCAATCGCGGATTTCACCACGCCAGAGCCTGAAGGCGGGCGCGAGGCGTTTGTTGCCATGATGGACAAGCTGCATGGCAGCGCACATCCGCTCGCCCTGCGCCTTGATACGCTGCATGAGGCGAAGCGAACGTTGGGGCAGATGATGGGCGGTTACGTTAACGACATGGCAATCGAGGCGCGCGCGGTGATGGCCGACCTGAACGCCCAGATCGAGGCCCTGCGTGCGCAAATTCAGAACGACGCGATGCAGAAAGTCGAGGGGCGAAACGCGCAGCGGGCCTAGGCGGGCGCGCATGCACGGTACTTGAGCTTTAGCGGGCATTGGCGACGCGGTAAGCCGTGCCAATGCCAGAGCGCGGCAAGGTATTTGCGATTCAACATTTTCTCGAAACGCTATAAGTTAGCCAGAAAGCCAGCCCGTGCGGGCGGTCTGGCTTTGGCACGGCGCCTTTTGCTTGAGTCCGTGCCAAATGCGCTTCGATTGACCGGTGGCTCAGGGACAATCACGATTGGCCCGCATCGACCTTGGGGTCGGCAGGCTC
>CAZPXE010000633.1:0-2140 GCA_964590545.1 uncultured Rhodobacterales bacterium
CAGCTCTTTGGCAAAGGCGGCGCGGACACGTTCGTCTTCGACTCCGACTGGGGCTTTGACCGGGTCAAGGATTTCGAGGACGGTGCGGATTTGCTGGATGTCTCCGGGGCAGGGATCACCGACTTCGCCGCGCTCACCGTCTCTGACAGCGGGCCGCACACGCGGATCACATTTGGCGATGACACGATCTTCCTTGTGCGCACCGATAGCGATCTGATCACCGCAGATGACTTCATCTTCGCGCCGATGGATGTCGCCTGATATAAACCTGCACGGCATCGGACAATTTCCCGGTGCCGTGCTGCTTTTTTAACAAGCCCTCGCGCACCCGATTTTGCCATTCACAACTTAAGGGTGGCAATTTCCAAAAATCCCAGACCATTATGGCGTGCAGAGTCCAAGCGATCCAAGATCGGGGACATGCACACAGGAACTGCCAGCGCCGGAAACATGTCTGCCAAGCCGCAGGCCACCACCCGGCGTTCAGTCGCATAAAGGGAAGGATTTAGAAAATGAATGCTCTTAGCCGCCTAATCACGGGCGCGGCGCTTGGTTTCGCCATTGCCGCCACGGCCCCCCTGCCTGCTGCCTTCGCAGAGACCCCGGCAAACATGCTGGTGATCGCCAACCGGATTGACGACATCACCACGCTGGACCCAGCCGAGTCGTTTGAGTTTGCAGGCTCCGACGTGAACCGGAACATCTACGGCAAGCTGGTCAATTTCGATCCCGCGAATCTCGATGGCGGATACGTCCCGGATCTCGCCGAAAGCTGGACCGTCAGCGAAGATGGCAAGACCATCACCTTCACGATGCGCGACGGCGTCACGTTCCACTCCGGCAACCCGGTCCGCGCCGAGGATGCAGAGTTCTCGCTCCGCCGCGCGGTGGTCCTGAACAAAACTCCGTCGTTCATCCTCACCCAATTCGGCTTCACGCCTGAGAATGTCGAGCAGACCATCGTTGCGAGCGGCAACACGATCAGCATCACGACCGACAAGCGCTATGCGACCTCCTTCGTGTTGAACTGCCTGACCGCCACCATTGGCGGGATCGTCGACAAAGAGCTGGTGATGGCCAATGCCGCCGATGGCGATATGGGCAATACATGGCTGAAGACAAACTCCGCCGGATCGGGCGCCTACAAGCTGCAAAGCTGGAAGCCGAACGAGAGCGTCACGCTGGTCTCCAACCCCGACTTCTACCTCGGTGCGCCCGCGATGGAGCGGGTGATCGTGCGCCATGTGCTCGAAAGCGCCTCCCAGCGTCTCTTGCTGGAGCGCGGCGATATCGACGTCGCCCGCAACCTCAACCCCGAAGATATCGCGGGTATTCGCAGTGCGGCTGGCGTCTCTGTCACCGACGAGCTGCGCGGACGGCTGATGTATCTTGCAGTGAACCAAAAGCACCCGGAGCTGTCCAAGCCCGAAGTGCGCCAAGCGCTGAAATATCTGATCGACTATGAGGGGATGCAAAACTCCTTCCTCAAGGGTCAGTACACGATCCACCAGAACTTCCTGCCCCGGACCTATCTCGGCGCGGTGGATGAGAACCCGTTCAGCCTGAATATCGAGAAAGCCAAGGAACTGCTCGCCTCTGCTGGCGTCACTGATCTCGAGCTTGAGGTTGGCGTGCGCGAAGCCCAAGAGCGGATCGAGATCGCGCAGACCCTGCAAAACACCTTCGCGCAAGCTGGGGTGAAGCTGAACATCACCGTCGGCACCGCCAAGCAGATCCTTGGCCGCTATCGTGCGCGGGAGCTTGATGTCTATCTCGGCGCTTGGGGACCAGACTATCCCGATCCCCACACCAATGCGGGCACCTTTGCCTTTAACCCGGACAATTCCGACGCAGCAGGGGCCACAGGCCTTCTGGCGTGGCGCAATGGCTGGGACACGGGCGGTCTGACCGAGAAAGTTGGCCTTGCCGTCGTAGAAGGCGACCGGGAGATCCGGGCGCAGATGTACCGCGACATCCAAGCCAAGTTCCGCGACGAGTCTCCCTTCGCGGTGATGTTCCAGAAGATCGAGCAAACTGGCCTCTCCGAGAAGGTCGAGAACCTCAATCTCGGCGGCGCGATCACCGCGGTCTCCTACTGGCCCGTCACCAAGTAAATGGCGATGGCATCCGACACAAAGGG
>CAZPXE010000634.1:0-2135 GCA_964590545.1 uncultured Rhodobacterales bacterium
AACAAAAGCCGGTTGAGAAAGCTATGGAAGCGTTGAAAGCAACGCCGACGCCTGCCCCCGCAGCGAAAGCCGAGCCGAAGGCGGCTCCGGCGAAGAAAGCGGAACCGAAGGCGAAGGCGGCTCCGAAACCCAAAGCCGCACCGAAAGCGAAGGCGGCCCCGAAGCCAGCGCCTGCGCCGAAAGCCGAGGCCAAGCCTGCTGCGAAGGTTGCTGCGAAACCAGCGCCGACCCCGGCGGCGACGAAACCAGCGCCGACCCCGGCGGCGACGAAACCAGCGCCTGCGCCGAAAGCAGCGAGCGCGGCGAAGAAACCGCGTAAGCCGTCAACGCCGCCCGTGATGCCCGAGGCTGCGAAACCGGCCGCGAAAGCCGCGCGGAAGGCACCGGCCAAGGCCGCCGGAAAAGCACCTGCTAAAGCCAAGTCGTAACCACCTGCGACTTGACACTGTAGCCCGCCCGCGCCAACGCTGAGCCATGTTGGATCTGCGCCCGGTCGGATATGTGATCGGTCTTTTGGTGACCGTATTGGGAGCGGCGATGCTGCTCCCTTTGCTTGTGGATATTGCCGAAGGGCGTGGCCATTGGCCCGTCTTCCTGCAAAGCACGACGCTGACCATGTTGACGGGCGGGTGCATGGCGCTGGCCTGCTCCAACGGGGTCGGGCGCGGGCTGACCTTGCAACAGACCTTCCTTATCACCACCGGCGTCTGGCTGGCCCTGCCGATCTTTGGCGCGCTGCCCTTCATCATGGGCGAGACGGACAGCCGCGCGGTGGATGCGTTTTTCGAGGCGATGTCGGCCCTGACCACCACCGGCGCGACGGTGATGAGCGGGCTTGAGGAGTTGCCCAAGGGCCTGCTGCTTTGGCGCGGGGTCATGCAATGGCTGGGCGGGATCGGGATTATCGTTGTGGCGATGGTGTTCCTGCCTGAATTGCGGGTTGGCGGGATGCAGATCTTCCGCAGCGAAGGCTTTGATACGATGGGTAAAATTCTGCCCCGTGCCACGGAAATCGCATCCCGTATCGCGGTTGTTTATGTGGGGCTGACACTGCTTTGCGCCTTTTCCTATATCACCACCGGGCTGGACCCGTTCGACGCGACGGTGCACGCGATGACGACGGTGGCGACGGGTGGGATGGCGAATTATGACGCGTCCTTCGGGGCGTTTGGGGCGGGCACGCATTATGTGGCTTGCGTGTTCATGATCCTCGCGGCGCTGCCGTTTGTGCGCTATGTGCAATTGCTGGCGGGCTCTGCGAAGCCGCTGTGGCGCGACAGCCAGATCCGGGTGTTCCTGATGATCTTGATCGTGGTGACGTTGATGGTGACCTGGGCGGTCTGGTCCGTGCAGGCAGAGACGGGCGAGGCAGGATTTCGCAAGGCGCTGTTCAATGTCATCTCGCTGACCACCGGGACGGGTTATGCCAATGCGGATTACATGCTGTGGGGGCCGTTTGCGGTGATGACCTTCTTCCTGATCGGGCTGATCGGGGGCTGCGCGGGCAGCACGGCCTGTTCGATCAAGGTGTTCCGCTATCAGCTTTTGGTGGCCTCAATCCGCGCGCAATTGCAGAAAATCCGCTCGCCCCATGGCGTCTTCACGCCCCGGTTTGAGGGGCGGCCTGTGGGCGAGGATGTGCTGTCCTCGGTCATGTCCTTCTTCATGTTCTTCATCGTGACCATGGGGGTGCTCGCTGTGGCGCTCGGGCTGACGGGGCTGGATTTCATTACCGCTGTGTCAGGTGCGGCGACGGCGCTTGCCAATGTCGGGCCGGGGTTGGGGGATCAGATCGGGCCTGCGGGGAATTTCGCGGGGCTGAATGACACGGCCAAATGGCTGCTGGCCATGGGCATGTTGATCGGACGGTTGGAGCTGCTGGCCGTTTTCGCCATCTTTACCTTTGGTTTCTGGAGAGCCTGATGATCGAAAGACCTCTTGGGGCACAGATTTCACACATGCTGAAGGATCGCGGGGTCACCCATATCTTCGGCATCCCCGGCGTGCATAACCAAGAGATGTATCGCGGCATCGAAGAGGCCGGGCTGACCCATATCCTCGCCCGTCACGAACAGGGCGCAGGCTTCATGGCGGATGGCTATGCACGGGCGACAGAGTGTCCGGGGGTGTGCTAT
>CAZPXE010000635.1:0-2122 GCA_964590545.1 uncultured Rhodobacterales bacterium
TTCCTCGCGGCGGGCCATCTCGCGGGAGATGACAGCTTCGCCCTTGGCGTTCTCAGCCGAGCGCAGATACACTTCGACTTCGTCGCCAACTTCAACTTTGGGCGCTTCACCGGGTTCTGCAAATTCTTTGAGTTCGACACGGCCTTCCATTTTGTAGCCGACGTCGATGATGGCTTGACCTGCTTCAATTGCGAGGACTTTGCCTTTGACAACCGAACCCTCGTCCGGTGTGTCCATTTCGAAGCTTTCATTAAGGAGGGCTTCGAATTCCTCCATCATGTTGTTTGCCATGTGGCTCTATGTTTCCTTACATCATGTTTATCTGGCCGCGCGGTTGTCTCCGCCGGTCTTGCGCTACGTTGGTCAGGCGAACCCACAAAACAAAGAGGGCCGGAGTGGTCCGACCCTGCTCTCTCAATGTCCTGCGGTGGTTGTCCACCTTGTCGACGGGGGCGCGTATAGGCGATACGCCCCCTTCTGACAAGCCTTTATGTCAAAGAACACACTGCCACTACAAAGTAGCGCTGACGGTGTCTGCCGCGCCCTTTTGCGCCGCGTTGACCACATTCAGACGCCGCACCGCGCTGGACAAAGCGCCAATGATTTGCCGATCCGTTGCTGGTTTCGTCAAGAAGATGGAATTCGGATCGACCCTATGGGCATCGGCCTGGTTCACATGGCCGGCATGAAAGATCACGGGCACATTCCGAGACCGCAATACAGACGCAATCGGAAGCGAACTCTCCTTGAACAGTTTTCCATCCAAAAGCGCGACGTCAAAATCCTCGCGTGCGACGCGCATACCCTGCTTGACGTTCATTGCCACTTCGACCGATGCGCCTTGACGCTCCAGCATTTCGGCCACGTCCAAAGCGATGATGGCAACATCCTCGACGACAAGTACTTTGAGTCCATCCAGTGCCTTCATGGCATCCTCCGGTTGAGTTGATGTAAAACTTTTGCGCGCTTAAGGTTAACAGTTGGTGAAAAAAACCGCTGCTCTGCCCTCGCTAATTTTGGGGAAGCGAAACGCGGAATTCTCGCCACACTTCGCTTCAAAACAGGTTTAAACCCACACAATATAAGGAAAACCTCCGATGCGGCGGCTTCCATCCGCACCGAAGGTTCGCCTTCGTCAAAAGCCAAAAGCTCAGCTTAGGATTCGGTCAATCACCAGATGCGGCTGACCGTCTGAAGTGTGCTTCACCGATCGCCCCTGCGCCCCGATAACCGCGCTCACGCGGCTACGCAGGGACGAGAAGCTATCGAACGTCACCACATCGACCGGCGCGTCAAACTGCAAACTCACCCGCAGCTTGTTGCCCCCATCCATCAACGTCAGGCTATGAACCGCGCCAGTGAAGGGCTGGTTCAAATACCGACCCGCCACGCGTTGGCCCGGCGCCAGCCGCACCGGACGCTTCGCCTGCGCCGAGAGCGTATTCCAATCCCGCGCCCCATTGGCATGGGCCACATGTTCAAGCGCATGAGCGTGCGAGACCGCCTCACCCCGCTCCGATTGCGCCTGCCGAAAGGCTTTGGCGTCCGTTTTCCACCCCGCAAGGGTGCCAATGCTCAGATCAAGATCCATCGATCATCACTCCTGTTCACGGGTATGCTTGTTAAAAGATGGGGCGCGCATTGCCATCGCAGCATACCGCGATGAGAAGAAGTCAGATCGTGTTCATAGGGCTTCACCAACGACCCATGCAGATCGCGCGCGCGGCAGGGGCCCATCGCCCGACCCCGCACATAAGCGCGCCAAGATCACAGATCAACCCCTGCCCTGTCCTAGCGCACGCGCCTGCTTCATCTGATCAAATATGTTTTGAGGAACGTCTCCAAAGGCGACGGCAGCTCTCACACATCGGCAGCGCCGACATTCTGCGGATTTTCGCCTGCCGCTTCCCGGTAGGCCTAAAGCGTTTCGAGACATGGTTGAGACACACGTATCGCGAATGCCCCCGAGAGCGCAAAGCGCGGCAAGGTAATTGCGGTTCAACGTTTTCTCGAACCGCTAGAGGCAGCGCCTCCTACCCGGCCCGCAACTACAGCTCTTGGCCCTTCTTCAGCAGCTCTTCCAAAAGCTCCCGGTAAATCCGGTTGCTGTCCCCGCCGCCAA
>CAZPXE010000636.1:0-2107 GCA_964590545.1 uncultured Rhodobacterales bacterium
GGTGATTGCCTGCGCAGGGCAGATCGCTTCGCACAGCTTGCAAGCGATGCAACGTTCCTCGCCATTGGGGTAGCGGCGCAGCGCGTGCTCGCCCCGAAAGCGGGGGCTCAGCGGCCCTTTTTCGTGCGGATAATTCAATGTGGTTTTGGGTGCGAAGAAGTACTTCATCCCCAATTTGAAACCGTGCCAAAAATCCTGAAGTAGGAAGTACTTGGCGGCGCGGGTGTAGTCGATTTGGGTCATGCGATCTGATCCTTAAACCGGCCAGCGGGCGTAGAAGCCCCAGAACCATTCGAACTTGGCCGCGAAGGCCACGAAGACGACCCAAGCCAGCGACATGGGAAGGAATACTTTCCAGCCAATGCGCATCAGTTGGTCATAGCGATAGCGCGGCACGATCGCCTTCACCATCGCGAAGATGAAGAAGAAGAACGCCATTTTCGCCACCATCCACAGCGCCCCATCGGGCAGGCCGGGAATAGGCGACAGCCAGCCGCCGAAGAACAGCAAGCTCATCAGCGCGCACATCAGGAAGATCGCGATGTATTCGCCGGCCATGAACAGCAGATACGGGGTCGAGGAGTATTCCACCATGAACCCGGCGACGAGTTCCGATTCCGCTTCTGGCAAATCGAACGGTGGGCGGTTGGTCTCCGCCAAGGCGCTGATCAAGAACAGGAAAACCATCGGCAGGTGCGGCAACCAGTACCAGCTGAGCATGCCCAAATCGCTGTCCTGCGCCTCGACAATGGCGCCGAAATTCATCGACCCGGTAGAGATGATGATCCCGATGATGATGAGGCCAATTGAGACCTCGTAAGAGATCATCTGCGCCGCCGACCGGAGCGAGCCGAGGAACGGGGATTTTGAATTCGACGCCCAGCCCCCCATGATCACGCCGTAGACTTCCAGCGAGGACATGGCAAAGACGTAAAGGATCGCAACGTTGATATCGGCAACCACAAACCAGCCGTTGAAGGGGATCACGGCCCAGGCGATCACCGCCAGCACGAAGGAGATCATCGGCGCCATGATGAACACTGGCCTGTCCGCGCCTGCCGGGATAACCGCTTCTTTTACAACATATTTCAGCGCGTCCGCGACCGTTTGCAGGATGCCATAGGCCCCGACAACGTTGGGCCCGCGCCGCATCTGCACAGCGGCCCAGATTTTGCGGTCGCCATAGACCAGAAACAACAGGCTGATCATCACGAAGGCGACCACAACGAGCACTTGCGCCAGCATGATCAAGGCGGTGATTGCTATCTCAGACATGGTCCCTCATCATACTGTGGGTATCCCTTTTTCGCGGCAATTCGCGGCCACAACTTCGGCATCGATCGTGCGCAGTCCCTGCGGCAGACCCGGAGAAATGGTATAGACCGCATCGCCGGTCCAGACGCCGCCCGTTTCATCGACATTGGTACGCACATGCCGTGCAAACCCATAACCGCGGATTAACGTGTACTCCGCCGCCGCGCATTCGGCGTAAGCCGCGACATTGGCACGCTCCAGCGCGTTGGTCATCGAGACCTGAAAACGCACCAGATCACCGTCAAGCAATTGAGTCTCGACCCCGCGATAATCGGGGATCAATTGCTCTGCCGTCGGTGCAGGCGCATCGCAGGCGGCCAGTGCCAGCGGCGTTATGAGCACGCCCCATTTCACTCTGCTGCCAGTGCCTCTTGTCCGCGCGCCTTTGCATTGGCGCTAAGCTCGGCCATCAGCGCCGAGGCCCGGGCGATGGGGTTGGTCAGATAAAAATCGCTGATCGCATAGCGGAAATCGGCGCTGCCCAGCTTGCCGTCGGGCAAGGCTTCACCTTCGTTTTCAACCACTTCGTCGATCTTCTTAAGGTGCGGCACGTCTTTGACCAGTGCCTGACGCAGCTGCGCGAGGCTATCCCATGGCTGCGTCGCACCCATCTCGGCCGACAGCGCCCGCAGGATCGCCCAGTTTTCCTTCGCCTCGCCCGGCGCAAACCCAGCGCGCAGCGCCAGTTGCGGGCGGCCTTCTGTGTTCACGAACAGCCCGTTTTCTTCGGTATAGGCCGCGCCCGGCAGGATCACATCCGCGCGGTGCGCGCCGCGATCACCATGGCTGCCCT
>CAZPXE010000637.1:0-2106 GCA_964590545.1 uncultured Rhodobacterales bacterium
GACGAGACCGATGGCACCGTGATCCCGCAGGATCTGAACCTGCATTGGGCGCTGTCGAAGAAGAAGGACGACTTTCTTGGCAAGCGTGCCCATGCCCGATCCCACATGGCCGACCCGAACCGCTGGAAGCTGGTTGGGCTTGAGACGGTGGATGGTTCCGTGCTGCCGGACGGGGCCTACGCTATCGCAGATGGCGTCAACGAGAACGGCCAGCGCAATATGCAGGGGCGGGTGACGTCGACCTACTTCTCGCCGAACCTCGACCGGGGGATTGCTATGGGGCTGGTGCATAACGGGCCGGACCGGATGGGCGAGGTGATCGACTTCCCCGGCACCGATGGCAAAACCTACCAAGCGAAAATCGTTGATCCTGTTTTCTTCGACAAGGATGGGGAGAAGCAGAATGTCTAACGCAGTCAGCGCTTTGAACGGCGCAGCTTATGTGGATGGAATTGTGGATATCTCTGAGGCGGGCCTGCGCGGCATGCTGAGCCTGCGAGGCGATCTCAGCGGCGCTGCGGTGGCCAAAGCCGTGAGTGCGGTGGGCGGGACACTCCCGGCGCAGCGGCGGATTGAGACCCGTGGCGATGTATCCACCGCATGGATGTCGCCGGATGAGTTACTGATCATGTGCGCCTATGCAGCGGCCCCCGCCAAATGCGCTGCTATGCAGGATGCACTTGGCGATGCGCACGCGCTGGTCGTCAATGTCTCGGACGCGCGCGCCGTGTTCCGCGTCACCGGCCCACAAACCCGCGACGTGATCGCGAAGCTGGCCCCGGTGGACCTTGCCCTTGGTTCATTCCCCGTCGGCAGTTTCCGCCGCACGCGGCTTGCGCAAGTTGCCGCCGCGTTTCATATGGCCGATGCCGAGACGTGCGAGATCGTCTGCTTCCGATCGGTCGCTCAGTATATGTTTGACTTGCTCAAACGCGCTGCGGCGCCGGGGAGCGAGGTCTATTTTCATAAGTGACGTCAGTTATTGGCGGGATCAAAAGAACAGAATAGAAAGTTCACAGGATGCGATGCATTCTCGCATCGTTACGGGGCGCAAATTCTTGCAGCGGTGGTAAATTTCATCAGGCATCCTAAATTCAGGTCAATCACCCTGTGTTTTTGAACAGCCACAATAATTGTTAGGATCCGAATACGATGCGTTCGATTTTGCCTCATTTTACCGCTGCTTTGCTGATTGCGCTGCCAACCCTTCCAGCGCATGCCAAAGATCAGATGATTGTTTGCCAAATGGGAAAACCTACGCAAGGTTTGAATTGGGTAACCAGCACCTACAGCTTCCTGTTCCGCGAGTCTGGCGAAATTCAGGTTGTCGACGCGATGGTGCTGCAAGCTTATGGCGAAGCGCGCAAAACGCGGGCCAGAGTGCGGGGAAATGGTAAAATCCGCATGAAGTGGGATGTGAATGGTCTGAAAACCGACACCAGTATCCCGTTTCCAACGATGGCTTTGACAGCGGATATGAGTGCGGACAGGGACAACGTGCGCGTCTTTGCGTCGCTTCCAGAATACGCCATCACCGTCGAGGCCAAAGGGGTGTGCAAGCCGCACAAGCAGTAAAGACGCTTATAAAACGAGCACGAAACGCGACGCTGTCTGTGCCTTGAAAGGCGGGGCCCAAGGCGTTTCGAGAAATAGTTGATAGACACGTATCGCGAATGTCCTGAGAGCGCGAAGCGTGGCAAGGTATTTGCGATTCAACGTTTTCTTGAAACGCTATAGGTTAAATTCAACGCGCCCTTGACCTTGCAGCTTTGCGCCCGACATGTCACTCAGACCCTGCAAATGCTGCGCGGATCGCGCATGAATGACAAGGAGGCCCGAATGGCTTTTGAACTTCCCGATCTTCCCTATGCCCACGACGCTCTGGCTGGCAAAGGCATGTCCGCTGAAACGCTCGAATATCACCACGACCTGCACCACAAAGCCTATGTGGATAACGGCAACAAGCTGATTGCCGGGACCGAATGGGACGGCAAGACGATGGAAGAGATCATCGTCGGCACCTATGACAAATCCGCCGTGGCGCAGAACGGGATTTTCAACAACATCAGCCAGTTGTGGAACCACAACCAGTTCTGGGAAATGATG
>CAZPXE010000638.1:0-2096 GCA_964590545.1 uncultured Rhodobacterales bacterium
ATTTCGACCACGGGAGCTACATCTGCGAGCGGAGCTGCGGCAGGTTCGGCGGTCTCAGCGACGTCTTCTGCATCCGCAGATGTGCTTTGCAAAAAGCTGGGCAGCTCTTCGGCAAGCGGCTCAGGCTCGGATATGTCTGGGGCAGGGGGCTCTTCGACCTCCTCCGTCGGCGCATCACTTGGGTGCAAGAAGGTCGGAAGTGCGGCTTCTTGCTCCTCCTGCGGCACATCCACCGCCATCGGCGCTTCTGCGATCTCTTCGGCTTCGGGCGTTGCTTCGAGAACTGACTCCGGAGCAGCCCCAGTCTCGGCCGGTTCTTCGCCGCTTGGCATCGAGGTGATAAAACTTGGCAGACCCGCCGCATCCGCAGTCGGTTCCGGTTTGGCCGGATCAGGCGTTTCGTCAAATGCCTTGTCAAACATGGATGTTTGGGTGTCTTCCCGAGCGGGCTCTGAGGCAGCCGCTTGTTCTTCGGCAACCACCGCCTCTAGGATTTCGGTACTGTCGTCATCATCCAGAGGGAGGGAAAGAGAGGCGACATGCGCCATGCCATCCTCGCGCAGTACCTTTTGCGCGCCTTTGATCGTCAGCCCGTCATCATGCAAGAGTTTGCGAATGCCACCAAGCAGCAGCATATCGGCGGGGCGGTAATAGCGTCGCCCCCCGGCACGTTTCACCGGCTTTACGTGGCTGAACTTGGATTCCCAAAATCGCAGCACATGAGGCTGAACGCCAAGCCAGTCGGCCACTTCTGAAATGGTGCGAAAGGCGTCGGCAGATTTGCTCATCAGCTCTTGTTGCCAGCGGCCACACGGTCTTTCATCAGGTGCGAGGGACGGAACGTCAGCACCCGGCGCGGGTTGATCGGCACTTCTTCGCCGGTCTTGGGGTTGCGGCCCATGCGTGCGGATTTCTCACGTACCGAAAAGGTCCCGAAGGAGGAGATTTTCACCTGCTCGCCTTTGACCAGCGCTTCCGACATATGCTCCAGCACACTTTCGACCAGTTGCGCGCTCTCGTTACGGGATAGACCTACTTCGCGAAACACCGCTTCGCTTAGGTCCATCCGTGTTACTGTCTTGTCGGTCATGCTATCCCCCTGTGTTCCATGCACAATAATGCCCTGACTCTTTTCGTGTCAATGGCGGTTGCACGCGATAAGTGCACCGTTTACCGGGAAATTTGGCGAGCTACCGCCTACCAGCGCAGCAAAACCGCGCCCCAGGCCAGCCCGCCGCCGATGGCCTCGGTCACAATCAGGTCGCCGGTTTTGATCTGCCCGCGGGCCTTACCTACTGATAGCGCCAGCGGAATCGACGCAGCAGAGGTGTTGCCATGGTTCTGAACTGTAACAACGACCTTTTCCATCGGCAGGCCCATTTTCTTGGCTGTGCCTTGGATGATGCGGATATTAGCCTGATGTGGGACGATCCAATCGATATCACCGGCCTCAACGCCTGCCGCGTCCATTGCCGTTTGGGCCGTCGCAGCGAGTTTTTCGACCGCGTGGCGGAAGACTTGATTGCCTTGCATGCGCAGATAGCCTGTGGTGCCGGTCGTCACGCCACCGTCGACATAAAGCAAGTCTTTGTATCGTCCGTCAGAATTTAGGTCCGTCGACAGAATGCCGCGATCGTCGGACGTGCCGTCGCCCGTTTGCGCTTCAAGAATCAGCGCTCCGGCCCCGTCACCAAACAGCACGCAGGTGCCGCGATCTTCCCAATCCATCAGCTTGGAAAAAGTTTCTGCCCCAATCACGGCGACCCGTTTGGCTTGACCGGACAGGACGAGGGCATTGGCATTGGCCAGTGCATAGACGAACCCGGCGCAAACCGCTTGGACGTCGAAGGCAAAGCCGTGCTCCATCTCCAACTCGGCTTGCACCATCGAGGCGGCTGACGGGAAGGTCAGGTCAGGTGTCGAGGTGGCGACGACAATGGCGTCCAGATCCGCCGCCGTCATCCCGGCATCGGTCAAAGCGGCGCGGGTTGCTTCAGCGGCCATGAAAGAAGTTGTTTCGCCTTCTGCTGCGAAATGGCGACGTTCAATGCCGGAGCGGGCGCGAATCCACTCATCCGACGTATCCAGCGTTTTCT
>CAZPXE010000639.1:0-2090 GCA_964590545.1 uncultured Rhodobacterales bacterium
CGTCATGCTAACGCGAACCTTGCGAGAGTTTCCCCGTTACAACGGTGATTGCCTGCCGGCGGAGCTCGGCGGCGAAGCCGCCGCAAGGGCGACCGCCCGCCCGCAGCGCCGAAGGCGCGAGGAAATCGCGTCGCGGATGCGATGCGCAAAACAAAAACGCGCGGACAAAAACTTCCCGAGCAAAAAAACTCCACCCACAAAAAAGGGCTGCCTGCACCGTAGTGCGAGGCAGCCCTTTCATGGTCAGCGGCCGGAAGTGCCGCTAGCAAAACCTTACTCGGTAAGGACGTTACCGAATATGCTCCGCAGGGTTCTTCACCGACCTCGCTACTGAACCATGAGACATCGGATCACCTCCTTTCGTGCTTTTAAGCCAAGACCCCGCCGTTTCATGGGGAGGGCCGAGAGCCGCGTTAGTCGCTGGCCTCGGGCACATTTGTGAATCATGCAGGGGGCCTGCACAAGACTTGTAATAATCTTTTCCCGCGTCATACTCCTGCGCCTGCCTCAAGTCCGAGGCCGGGTCAGCGCTCTGGAAAACCGGGGCGTTTCTTATTTGTGGCCTCTATTTGAGGCGCGACTGTGGACAGCGTGTCGACAAGCCTGTGGATATTAACGGTAGAATCAGGTGGCAAGAGCGCCTTAGCGGCAGTCTTCGATCACCCGGCTCACCTCAACCCATGCGGGCAGGTAGAGCGTGTCCTCGCCCTCCATGGCCACGGCAAAGCGGCCCTTGGTTATGGCCATCGCATCGAGCAGCGGATCATCGGCGGCCAATTGCGCGGAATGCACGGCTGAACCATCAGCCCGGCTCTTCGTGGGCAAAGCCTGCGCGGCGGTCTCGGTTGTGATGGCCATGTCGCCTGAGCCAGTGGTTGCGGCTCGCTCTATCGTCAACTCTGAAGCGCTTGCGGTGCAGCGCATCGTAAAGAGGGCCATTTCCTCGCTATTTGCAAAAACGGCAGAGCCGCCGTCTGCTTGTACAGTGTAGCTCCAATCGCCGGGCGTCTGGGGTTGGTCGAGATAGCCTGCGAGCGCGGCGCTGTCAGGTGCTTCATTGGCGGGCGCTTGATCGGGCTGGGCAGGTTCGGACGCGCCATCGCTCCCAGCCCAAGAAAGCTGCCCTGTCACAAACAACAGCAAAGCGGCCACGCATAAAGCGAGGGCTGCAACCATGCCAATTTTTGTGAGGTCACGCACCGCTCGACCCTCGATCAAACTGCCCTAACGGCAATCCTCAATCACGCGGCCGATTTCCACCCATGCGGGAATATAGAGCGTCCGCTGGGCCTCAACCTCAATCGCAATGCGGCCCTTGGTGATCGCCATCGCATCGAGCAGGCGGTCATTGGCGGGCAGGCTGGTGGTTAAATAGGGGTTTGTGTCCTCAGCCTGCGTCACCCGCAGCGTGCGCTCGGTTGTCTCGGTTCGGATCCGCATGGCGCGCGCAACGACGCTGGTGCCAGCACGCCAGATATCAATCGCCCCGCGCGATCGGTCGCACGAAAGGGCAAATACACCAGTGCCATCAGGGGTCACAAACACCGCAATCGGACTGGCATTGCCCTGCTGATACCGCCACGTGCCCATCGTGTGCGGGGCGTCAAGATAGTTTTCAAAATAGGGCTCTGGCGCAATCGGCTCAGGCGGTGGGACTGGTGTGGGCGCAGGGCGCGCCACCGGTGCAGTGGCCGGATTGGATACAGGCGCAGACGCGCTCGGCTGAGAAACGCTGGGCACACAGGCCCCAATGCCAAAGGATAAGGCGATGGCCCCAAAGGCCTTAAGATGGGCGGCGTGAAGATAGGTCGCTTTCATGCAGCGACAATGCAAGCTATCGCGAAGCCCGTCTATGGCTAAACCTGTAAAATCCTCGGAAAAAGCGACGAAAAAGCGCCGCGTCGATCACCTCTTGGTCGAACGCGAACTGGTCGAAAGCCGCACGCGCGCGCAGGCGCTGATTATGGCAGGCGTGGTGTTTGTGGGCGAGGCGAAGGTCGATAAGCCGGGGCAGCAGGTGGCGCAGGATGCCGAGCTGGAGGTGCGCGGGCGCGATCACCCTTGGGTCAGTAGGGGCGGGATAAAACTGG
>CAZPXE010000640.1:0-2088 GCA_964590545.1 uncultured Rhodobacterales bacterium
GCGCCGACGGGCTTTTCGGAAGGCCGTGTCGCTTTTGCGCCCGCCCCGAAAGACGCAGCGCCTGCCGAACCGGCCCCGGAAATTCGCCAAGCTGCTGCCGCCAAAGTTGCGCCGATTGCGGATGACGGGTTGCGGGCGGCTCTGGAAACTCTGGCAACAAACATCATATCGAAGAACACCTGAACAAGAGGACATCCCATGTCTCGGACCACACTTCTCGCAGCCCTTGTGGCCATAGCAGGCCTTGGCGCTTGGTACCTGACCACCCCATCCGCAAGCCCCTCTGGGGGGCAAAGCGCCGAAGCGCAAGCAGAGCGCCTGCTGGGGGCAGCCAATGCGCAATCCACGGATGATGTAGACATTTCCACGATTCAGGAAATGGCGCTGGGCAATCCGGACGCACCGGTCACGGTGATCGAATATGCCAGCTACACCTGCCCCCATTGCGCGACTTTTCACAACAGCACGTTTTCGCAGCTAAAGGCGGATTACATCGACACCGGCAAGATCAACTTCATCTATCGTGAGGTGTATTTTGACCGCTACGGCCTTTGGGCATCGGCCATTGCGCGCTGTGCCGGCACGCCGGAAGCCTTCTTCGGGATCAACGACTTGATCTACAAGAGCCAAAGCGAATGGACCCGCGCGGGCGAGCCGTCGGCCATCGTGGATGAGCTGCGCAAGATCGGGCGTTTGGCCGGGTTGGAGAATGATCAACTTGAGGCCTGCCTGAACAGCAATGACACGATGCGCACGCTTGTGGCGTGGTATCAGGCGAATGCGGAAGCGGATGGGGTCCGCTCCACCCCGTCTTTCGTCATTAACGGAACGACCTATAACAACATGGAATATTCCGAGATGTCGAAGCTGATTGATGAGGCATCTGGCAGCTAAGTCTGGGCGCTAATCCGGTCTCGACGCGGGGTTCAGGCGTGATAGCTTTGGGGGGAGTGAACACCCTGAAGGATATGCCATGACCGCCCCGCTTGCAGGCTTAAAAGTCATTGAAATGGCCCGCGTTTTGGCGGGCCCTTTTGCTGGACAGACCCTTGCCGATCTTGGCGCAGAGGTCATCAAGGTGGAAAGCCCCGCTGGCGATGACACCCGCAAATGGGGACCGCCCTTTGTCGAGCGGGGCGAGGATATCTCGGCCGCTTACTTCCATTCGACGAACCGGGGCAAAGCCTCGATCACCTGTGATTTCGGCACCGAAGAGGGGCAGGCGCGGGTTCGCGAGTTGGTGCGCGATGCGGATATCGTGATTGAGAATTTCAAGGTTGGTGGGTTGGCCAAATATGGGCTGGACTATGAGAGCCTGAGCAAAATCAATCCCGGCCTGATTTATTGTTCGATCACCGGGTTTGGGCAGACGGGGCCTTATGCACATCGGGCAGGCTATGATTTCATCATTCAGGGCATGTCGGGGCTGATGTCTGTGACGGGCGCGCCGGAGGGGCAGCCGCAGAAGACTGGGGTGGCGATTACGGACTTGTTTACAGGGGTTTACGGGGTAACTGCGATTTTGGCAGCGTTGCATCAGCGGCACCAGACGGGCACGGGGCAGCATATTGACATGGCCTTGCTGGATGTGGCGGTGGCGATGACCTCCAATCAGGCGCTGAACTACCTGACCACGGGTGTGTCGCCGGGGCGGATGGGCAATGCGCATATGAACCTGACGCCTTATGAGGTGTTCGATACCGCCGAGGGCCATATCATCATCGCCACCGGGAATGATGGGCAGTATCAGCGGCTGTGCAGGCTGCTGGGGCTGGATGATATGGCCGAACATCCCGATTATCTGCGCAACCGCGACCGGATTGCGAACCGGGCCAAGATGATCGGGCGCCTGAATGAGGCGACGCGCGCGTTTTCCTCGGCTGATTTGCTGGCGGCCTGTGAGGCGGAGGGGGTTCCGGCGGGGCCAATCAACTCGTTCGAGCAGGTGTTTGCGGACCCGCAAGTGCAGGCGCGAGGCTTGGAAATCCGGCCCGGAGATGTGCCGGGGGTGCGGTCTCCGATGGTGTTTTCGGATGCGGATTTGGTTTTGCGCAAGCCAGCGCCGAAGCTGGGGGAGGATAACTAGGG
>CAZPXE010000641.1:0-2083 GCA_964590545.1 uncultured Rhodobacterales bacterium
TGGAGTTGAAATAAGCAAAGAAGCGCGGATGCTGCCAATGGGTCATGCCGGGCAGCACGACCCGGTCAATATCCGCGAAAATCTCCGCCATCGGCTCAGCCCCCTCGGGCGGCAGCTCCGGCAATTGCGCCGCAATCGCGCCGGGCTTGGTCTGCGCCCGCACGGGCCGCTCGCGCAGACCCTTATGGTACTGTGCACCCCACGCCCCAATCTTGGCCGACCAGTCGGCAAACTCATCCCAATTCATCGCCCTAACCTCTCAAATCGCTCAAATCGCCCCGCTTCCTTTCGCCCAAAATACTTCGGGGGAGCCTCCAACGGAGGCGGGGGCAGCGCCCCCATTACGGTGCCACAATCGGTTGCGCTGCTAGCGTTGGCTCGGAAGGCGCGATACCCTCAAACACCGTCCCCTCCTCAAACCAGCTCTGCGGCGCGGGCGCGCCCCAAAGGGTCTGGCGCTGCGGGTCCTTCAGGTCCCAGTGAATAGGTTCCATATCCGGGTCAACCGTTTGATAATCCGAGCAATAAATCTCGATCCGGTGCCCATCCGGGTCGCGGATGTAAAGGAAGAAGGCATTCGAAATCCCGTGCCGCCCCGGCCCCCGTTCGATATTCGCGACATAGCCCGTGGTGCTCATCAGATCGAGCAAATCAATGATGTTCAAAGGCGTCGGAACCCAGAACGCCACATGGTGCAGGCGCGGGCCGCGCCCGTTGGTGAAGGCCATGTCATGCACCCCGCCCTTGCGGTGCATCCACGCCGCCCACAGCCGCTTACTCTCGGCATCCTCAGTGTATTCGGTCACCCGGAATCCAATATCATTCCAAAACGCCACACTCTCATCCACGCTCGGCGAGAAGCAGTTGAAATGGTCGATTCGCAGCGGTTTGACCCCGCGATAGAGCTTATATTGCTGGTGAATGGGCGGCAGACGATCCATCTGGTGATAGAACTCAATCGGCGTGCCCATATTGTCGGCGGTCAGCAACGTGCGCCCCTGATGCGGGCGCTCCACCCATTCGGTGGCGTGGCCTTTGGCCGTGAAATACTCCGCCGCCGCATCCAGATCGCCTTCGGAAAACACCTTGAACCCAAGCACTTGCGCCGCAGGCTCTGCGCCTTCTTCCAGCACGATGCAGTGATGGCCCCGCTCCTCCATCCCGCGCAGATAAAGCCGCCCGCTTTCTTCGCCGCTCACTTGCAGGCCCAACGTCTGCTCCCAAAACGCGCGGGAAGCGGCAAGGTCGGTTACGGTGTAGACGACATGGCTCAGCCGCACGGTGTTGAAGGCCGGGTACAGAACCGGATCAGGTAAAGGCATCGCGTCAGCCTCCGAGTTTAGGGATGGTGTGATCGCCCATCGCAAAGGCGATGTTCTTGGTTTCCATATAGAAATCAAAGCTCCAGTCGCCGCCATCACGGCCAATCCCCGAGGCTTTGACACCGCCAAACGGCGCCGGCAAGTGGCGGGTATTCTCGGAATTGACCCAGATCATTCCGGCTTCCATCGCCTCCGACACCCGCAACGCGCGGCTCACATCCGAGGTCCAGAGGTATCCGGCCAACCCGTATTCCACGCCATTGGCAATCTCGATCGCCTCAGCTTCGTCCTTGAATGGGATCGCGGTGAGCACGGGGCCGAAAATCTCCTCCTGCGCGATACGCATATCGGGGCGCGCGCCAGTAAACAGCGTCGGCGGCACATAGCAGCCCGGCCCCTCCAACGCTGCGCCGCCGACGGCAACCGTCGCGCCCTCCTCGCGCGCAATGTCGAAATATGAGGTCACCTTGCCCATATGCCCCGGATGGATCAGCGGCCCGACCACCGTGTCCGGGTCCAACGGATGTCCCACTTTGATCCGCGCAGCCTTCTCAGCCACTTTTGCTGTGAAGGCATCATGGACGCTCTCCTGCACCAGCAGGCGCGAGGAAGAGGTGCAGCGCTCGCCATTCAGAGAGTAGATCATAAAGACCGCCGCATCCGCCGCCCGTTCTAGATCCGCGTCATCAAAGACGATCACCGGGTTCTTGCCGCCCAGCTCAAAATGCACCCGTTTCAGCGTCGGCGCACCTTGCGCCATG
>CAZPXE010000642.1:0-2079 GCA_964590545.1 uncultured Rhodobacterales bacterium
TCGACAGGTCTTGCGCAACACTGTCCAGCTTTTCGATGATACGCTCATCCGGAAGGGGTTCGCCAATCACTCCGGTCGAAGAGGTAAAGACACGCTCAGACGAGATGTTTAGCCGCTCGGCCACCTGCGCGGTGATGCGTTCAACGGCGGCAAAACCAGCGTTGCCGGTGAAGGCGTTCGCATTTCCGGAGTTTACAAGGATCGCGGCCCCTGTTTCGGACGCGCCACCTATCTTCTGTTGGCAATCAAGAACAGCAGCAGACCGGGTTTTCGAACGGGTAAACACGCCCGCAATTGATGTTCCGGGATCAAGGGCGGCCAACATCACGTCGTCGCGCCCCTGATACTTTATCCCTGCCCCAATCGTCGCAAAGCGTGCGCCGTTGATGGCGGGCATGTCTGGAAAACTCTCCGGCGCAAGCGGAGAAACAGTCGGAGTGCTGGCCATCGTTACTTCGTTACGTCAACGCTGTTGAGCAGGTTCGGGTCGAGCGCATTGCCCGCGCTGCGGTCCACATCCGCCGCTTCTGTCAGTTCCGTGATCTTGGCTTGCACGGCCTCGCTGCGGATTTTCTGTTCAAGCTCGGCGCGCACATCTTCCATCTTCGGGGCTTCTTTGACCCGTGTTTCGTTCAGAATGATAACGTGCCATCCGAATTGCGTTTGCACCGGGTCAGAGATTGCACCAGCTTCCAGAGACACCACAGCGGCTTCGAAGCTGGGAACCATCATTCCGGGACCAAACCAGCCAAGGCTTCCGCCACCGGGGCCGGACGGTCCGGTAGATTTTTCGCGTGCTGTTTGAGCGAAATCCGCGCCGCCGTCCAGGTCCGCCTTGATTGCAATGGCTTCTTCTTCGGTTTCGACCAGAATGTGTGAGGCGTTGTATTCTGCACCCAAAGAGGTCGTTGCGTATTGCTCGTCATAGGCGGCCTTGAGCAAGTCGTCAGTCACGGCGTCCGCCATCACGCTTTCGATCACTTCGCCCGCGATCAGGGACCGGCGTTCATTCTCAAGCGCCAACGTGATACGAGGAGGCACGTCGCCTTCATAGCTTTGTGACAGCGCGGTTTGAGAAATAAGTTGATCCAGAATGCCCGGAAAAAGCACTTCGGCGGGCAGGTCCTGATATTGCTGAGGCAGCGTCGCTCTTGCCAGTGCCATATGTCCGAGGGTGATTTCTGTGCCGTTCACCGTAGCCACAACTGTGTCCGTAGAAGGCGCTTCGTCATCCTGTGCCCAAGCTGCACCGCTAAGAAAAAATGCAACGACAGTTGCTGCAGCGGGAATGAGGCGTTTTTGCATGGAATCGTCCTTGGTTTTGGCCGCGCGCTTGGGCGGCGTTGACACGGTTTCGGTGGACCCTTACATCGCCCTATGGGCGCGGGTCCGGGCCGTCTTTCATCCCAATATCTATGGGTTGTGCGCAGGGCGGGCAAGCTGATCTCGCACCTGTGATGTTGGTATTACGCGCTAAACCGGTCGGAGAGCACATGCTGGGTTTCGGAACACTTGCCAAAAAAGTCTTTGGCACCCCCAATGATCGCAAGATCAAAGCCACCCGGCCGCTTGTCGAGAAGATCAACGCGCTTGAGGCGGAATTTGCCGCGCTGAGCGATCAGGGTTTGATCGACAAGACCGAAGAGTTCCGCAAGCGGGCTTTGGGCGGCGAAAGCCTCGATACGATCCTGCCAGAAGCCTTTGCCAATTGCCGCGAGGCTGCAAAGCGCGCGCTGGGCCTGCGGGCCTTTGATGTGCAGCTGATGGGTGGGATTTTCCTGCATCAGGGCAATATTTCTGAGATGAAGACGGGCGAGGGCAAGACCCTTGTCGCGACCTTCCCCGCCTACCTGAATGCGCTCACCGGAAAGGGCGTTCATATCGTCACGGTGAACGAATACCTCGCCAAGCGGGACGCGGAATGGATGGGCAAGGTTTTCGCGGCGCTGGGCATGACCACGGGTGTCGCCTGGGCTGGCATGGGCGAAGATAACAAACGCGACGCTTATGCGTGCGATGTGACTTATTCGACCAATAACGAACTTGGCTTCGACTACCTTCGCGACAACATGAAGGCCG
>CAZPXE010000643.1:0-2075 GCA_964590545.1 uncultured Rhodobacterales bacterium
TGCAGAACATGGCGCTGGTCCACACTGGCGATCTGCCCTTCGGCATGACCACCATGGGCCCCGCCGCCGAATCCATCGCCGGCAACAACCCCATCGCGCCCGGCCTTACCATGACCAATGCCTGCGCGAT
Organism: uncultured Rhodobacterales bacterium; assembly: GCA_964590545.1. GTDB lineage: Bacteria > Pseudomonadota > Alphaproteobacteria > Rhodobacterales > Rhodobacteraceae > Aliishimia. The sequence continues at coordinate 131 of CAZPXE010000643.1, forward strand.
GTTCCCGATGTACCAGACGCCGTTCTCGATCACGGCGCTGTCCTCTTCGGGCATTACCAGCGTCGAAGACATCCCGGCAGGTGCCAAGATCGGCTTCGGCCCGGCGGGCTCCACCTCCGACACTTACTTCCCGCGCATGATGGAAGAGTTGGGCGTCGAGTTTGAGCGTCGCAATGGCGGCTGGTCCGACCTCGGCGGTCAGTTGCAAGACGGGTTGCTGGACGTGATCGCCTTTGCGGCGGGCGTTCCGGTCCCGGCGGTATCGCAGCTAGAAGTGCAGACCGATGTGAACATCATCGAATTCACTGAAGCCGAGCAAGGCAAGATCACCGGCGCCTTCCCAGTCGCTCCCTTCGATATCGCGGCGGATGCCTATACAACGCTGAAAGCCCCGGCGCGTTCGGTTTCCATGTGGAACTTCGCGATTGCCAATTGTGACCTACCGGAGAGCTTCATTTACGAAGTCGTCAAGGCCGTCATGTCCGACAATGAGCGCATGGTCACCGCGCACAAAGCCGCGCGCTCGACCCTGCCGGAATTCTGGGATCGCAACACCGTGATGAAATGGCACCCCGGTGCGGCCAAGTGGTTCACCGAAAATGCAGGCGCGAGCATCGACGCTGGTATGATTCACGGCGGCTGATCCGCATCTAAACATTTGCCGCGCCTGCGATTTTTGCGGGCGCGGTTTGCCTTTGAGGCATCAAGACTTACGCGGGGGGAGAACGTGACAATGACAGATCGCGCAGCTGAGGTCGATGACGATCACCTGATCGCAGAGGGTGTTGATGACGAGCCGATTGAGAGCAATAGCCGCCTGCTAACCGGCCCGCTCGGCCTGACCATCGCCGGGGTTGCGACGGTCTATGCGGCGCTGCACATGATTGCGCTGAACGGTGTGTCGATCTCTGCCATGACGGGCATTGAGGTTCCGCTGCTTCCGCAATTCCCGCTTGAGACATGGAATTTCCGCATCGCCCATATTGCGGGCGCGCTGGCGCTGGGCTTCCTGCTGTTCGCGGCGCATAGCTTTGCGCCGAACACCGACGGGCGGACCACGCCGCGCTGGCTGTCGGCCCTTGCTGCCGTGCTGCTGGTCCCCGCCGTGCTGGCCGGGTTCACCTCCATCGGGTTTGCCAACCTGATCTCGTCCGGCACGCTGCCGCAGATGGGCGGGCTGACCACATGGGCCGCGTTCCCGGGTACCGAAATCTACGCCTCCGAAGTCAATTGGTTCGGCATTCCGCTACTGATCGCCACGTTTGGCGCCATCCTCATCGGCTGGTTCGAGCGCCGGAGCCGTGCGCAAATCGCGCTCTCGGACGTGGTACTCGCGCTCTGTGGGATCGTCGTGGCGATGTATCTGATCGCGGTCTACGGCACTGCCGCGCGCAACTCGGTCGGCACGCCTTTCGTGCCCATCGGCGTTGCCTTCGCAGCGACGGCAGGGGCGGCGATGATCATGGAACTGACGCGCCGGGTGGCGGGCATGGCGCTGGTGGTTATCACCGGGGTCTTCCTGATCTACACGTTCACCGCACATCTGCTGCCGGGCATTCTGGCGGTGGACAAGGCCTATAGCTGGCAGCGCTTCTTCGGACATGTGTACTCGGACGCAGGTATCATCGGCCCGACAACGGCGGTGTCCTCGACCTATATTATCCTATTCATCATTTTCGCGGCCTTTCTTCAGGCCTCGAAAGTCGGGGACTACTTCGTGAACTTCGCCTTCGCCGTCGCCGGGCGTGCGCGCGGTGGTCCGGCCAAGGTGGCGATCTTTGCCTCTGGCCTGATGGGTATGATCAACGGCACTTCTGCGGGGAATGTGGTGGCCACCGGCTCGCTGACGATCCCGCTGATGAAACGCGTGGGCTATCACAAGAAAACCGCCGGGGCTGTGGAAGCTGCTGCCTCGACCGGCGGGCAGATCATGCCGCCAATCATG
>CAZPXE010000644.1:0-2056 GCA_964590545.1 uncultured Rhodobacterales bacterium
CGCGGGCGAAGTCGTTCGGCTGCGTGTCGGCGACATTGACGGAGAACAAGAGATCATCCGCATCGTGCAATCCAAAGGCCGCAAGGATCGCAATGTGATGCTGCCCGGCGATATTCTTGGCCTGCTGCGCGATTGGTGGAAGGAACGCCCCACCAGCCAGGACGCGGGCGTGGCGGGCCCCGACCGGGTGATCTTCCCCGGTTATAATGGCAAGCACCTGTCGCCGCGCCAGATCTCGCGACTATTCAAGCAAGCGGCCAAGGCAGCGGCCATCACCAAGCCGGCGACGTTGCACACGCTACGCCATTCCTTCGCGACGCATCTGCTGGAACGCGGCGTTGATATCCGCGTGATCCAGGCGCTGCTCGGTCACACCAAACTGACCACGACGGCGCGGTATGCAAGCGTGGCTACCGGCATGATCTCGGCGGTGGAAAGCCCACTAGACAATCTTGGCCGTGCCAAACGTAAAAAGGGCAAGAAAGGCGCGCCATAGCCCGCGTTGGCACGGACAGGTCTGGAAGTTGCGGATATTTTCCGCGCCCATGGTGCTGCCTGGCGCTTGGAGAATGCAGGCCACATCAGCCTGGATCAGCTGAAGGTCATGAGCGCGATTGAGCGCTGCCGTACAGCGGCGCTCGGTGGTCACATAACGCGCTGCGAAGATTGCGCCCACGAGCACATCGCGTACAATTCCTGCCGCAATCGTCACTGCCCTAAATGTCAGGCGGGTGCAGCCAAGGCGTGGCTAGCCGCGCGGGAGGCTGAGCTACTGCCCGTGCGCTACTTCCACCTGGTCTTCACTCTGCCAAAGCCAATCGCCGACATCGCGCGCACCAACAAGCGGGAGGTTTACAACCTGCTGATGCGCGCAAGCGCGGACGCGGTGGCTAAGATAGCTGCCGACCCCAAGCACCTTGGCGCGCGCGTCGGCATTACGTCGGTGCTGCACACCTGGGGATCAGCAATGACCCATCATCCACATGTCCACATGATCGTACCGGGTGGTGGATTGTCGGCCGATGGCACCAGGTGGATTACCAGCCGCAAGAACTTCTTCCTGTCCGTGCGGGTGTTGTCCCGCTTGTTCCGGCGCCTCATGCTGGACGGACTGGCGAAGCTGCACAAGGCCGGGGAACTGCAGTTCTTCAGCGACCATGCCGAACTAATCGACAGCGTTACTTTCGAGGATATGCTGACCCCACTGCGCAAGATCGACTGGGTCGTCTATGCCAAGGAGCCGTTCGCCGGACCCAAGGCAGTGCTGGCGTACCTGTCTCGCTACACACACCGCATTGCGATATCCAATAGCCGGCTGATCCAGTTCGATGCGGACCGCGTGGCCTTCAAGGTCAAGGACTATCGCCTCGAAGGCGCGGGCCGACACACCACCATGACCTTGGCGACATCAGAGTTCATCCGCCGGTTCCTGATCCATGTCTTGCCGAAAGGCCAGCACCGCATCCGCCACTACGGCTTCTACGGAAATGGCAACCGCGCGGCCAACATTGCCAGGATCAGGACTCTGCTCGGAGCGAAACCAACGACCCGGACAGATGCCGGTGACACAGCTCTAAACGACAATAATCAGGACCCCCGGTTCCTCGCGCTGCCTTGCCCATGCTGCGGCGGTCGGTTGATCATCACCGACACCTTCGCACCCATGCGACACCCCAGAGCACCACCAACATCGACGAGAGACGCCGCATGAAACACGCGCCGAACATGACCGACCATACCATCAACCGCGGCGGATGCAGTCTGCGAACCAATCGCCCTGTCCTGATCAGAATATCCACGCGGCAAAAGCCAGGGGTAAGACAAAAAAACAGGCATATCGTCCAAATGCTGGCATGGTCGAAGCCGGATTTGGCCTGACTGGACACGTGCGGCGGAGTTGTCAGATCAGCAACATGCCAAGCCCAACCTGCAAATCCACATAACAACCGATCCACCAAGACCAACCCCGCGATTTCCCGCCTGAGCGCTTCTCCGACGCCGGCCAACCCCTCGCGCAACCCCACCGTAAGCACGCGGCGTCCGAGAAACCTGCATC
>CAZPXE010000645.1:0-2056 GCA_964590545.1 uncultured Rhodobacterales bacterium
GCAGGCGATCTTGTGTGGCGGCTGCGGCGAGGGCTGGTGGCGCATTTGCCCCAGACGACCGTGACCCGCATCGCGCAAGCCCGCGCCGCCGTACTGGCCGCCAAAGCCCGCCGCAGCGCGCCTGCCTGATGGCGCTGGCCGAGGCGATCCACGTGCCGCGCGCCGCGCGGACGGACACAGGCTTCGCGTCCGTGCTGTTGCTTGCCGTGCTCGTGGCTTTCGCGTTCGCCCTGCCGAACCTCGCGGACCCAATGATCCGCTATGATGACTACCCGGCGTTGCTGGCCCAACCGGAAGGGTTCTGGGCCAAGACGCTGCATGAGGGGCGCTGGGTCAATTACATCTGGCATCTGCGCGGTGTGGTGACGCCTGCTTGGCTCAATTTTGCGGTTTATCAGACGCTTTGGGCGATCATCGCCGCCTCGCTGGCGTGGAGTGCTTGTGGCGGCGGCGCGCAAGCGCGGTTCTTCGCTCCGGTTGCCGCGCTGATGGTGTTGGTGGCGCCGCCTGCGACGCTGATCTCGCTGTGGTTTAACACGCTCATTCCGGGGCTGGCGCTGGTGGCGGGTTACGCCTTGCTTGCCAGCCTTGCGCCAAACCGTGCGCGGGTGTGGATGCCGGTTTTCGTGGTGCTCAGTTTCATGGCCTACACAACCTATCCGCTGCTGATCTTTGCGGCCTGCCTGCTTGCCACGCCGCAGCGTTCTTGGCGTGACCTCATCGGGCTTTGCGCGCTGTTCGCGGTGAGTTTCGTAGCCGCTGTGTTGCTCGTCTATACGCTAAACTGGCAGGTGCATGGGGTGTTTGGCGTGCCGCTGGCGGATTGGCGTGAGGCTGCGCCCGCTTCGGATATCACGGGGCTTTTGAACAATTTGCCGCTGCTCGCCGCGTCCGCAGGTGAATTCGCACAGAAGGTCAGCTTTGGCTTTGCACCTGCCGCGTGGTTCCATCTGGGGCTGCTGATCTGGGCGAGCGTTGTTCTGGCCCGCCGCGCACCGTGGGAGGCGCTGTATCTATGGGCCGGGATGCTGATGGGCCTCGGCCTGATCGTTGTGCAGATCCTGAAAATGGGGGGCGAGTTGCCGCCGCGCGGGCTGATCTTCGTTTGGGTTTTCTATGCGCTGATCGCAGTGCGGGCGGCGCAATTGTTAACCGGGCCGGGGCTGGCGGGGCGCATGATGCGCAACGCGGTGCTGTTGGTGCTGGGGAGCTACCTGCTGCAAACCTTTCAGCAATATGCCACCTATCGCGATTGGCAGGCGGAGACGCGGAGCCTCGCGACCGGGCTGACGCAGGTTGATACGGTGTTTGTATCGGGCGATGTGCTGACGCTGGGCAGTGCGCAAAAAGCCTTTGTGCAGAATGAATTGGCCCTGGCCTACCGGATGGAGCAACTGGGCGGGCCAGCGCTGCGGTTCTGCGGTGAAGCCTGTAAGCAACCCCCGGCGATTTCGATCGTTGAGGGGCGGCTTGTGATGGCTCAATAAGACCAGAAGCCCACGTTAACTATTATTATCCGCGGATAATCTTGCGGCAGCTTTGCTGACCTTGCTGTTAACTATTCTTAAGCCAATGGCTCAGGCGTTCTCTGCCAAAGCCTTGTCTTCTTCGGGCACATCCAGCGTCGCCCATGTGTCGTCCTGTGCAGGCTTTGGCGGCGCCTCGCAAGCTTTGCGGTGGATCGTCACCTTGGCGATGAAGTTGGCCGAGATGGGCGCTGTGACGAACAAAAACGCCATGATCAGCAGGGCGTGGATCGCGCTGTCACCCCGCGCGAAGGCAAAGAGGATCGAGGCCAACAGCAGCGCGCCGATACCCACAGTGCCGACCTTGGTGGGCGCGTGCATCCGGGTCATGGAATCGTTGAATTTCAACAGGCCGATGGAGCCGACCATGGCGAAAGCCGCGCCGATCAGCAGGCAGAGGCCTGTGGCATAGAGGAGGACAGTTTCAAAGCTCATTCGATGATATCCCCGCGCAGGACGAATTTGCATAGGGCAACGGTTGAAACGAAGCCAAGCATCGCGATGATCAGGGCGACCTCGAAGAACACCTG
>CAZPXE010000646.1:0-2045 GCA_964590545.1 uncultured Rhodobacterales bacterium
ACATCCCATGCCTCAAGACCGCCCATCCGGCTATGCACCCGCCCGCCAGCGGACATGGCGAGGCCGAAGACGATCTCGTCAGCCTTGGGCCCGTCCGGCAAACCCACTTCCATCCCGTCGAAATGGGATCGCACATAGGCGGCGTTGATATGGCCCAGCGGGATATCCAATCGCGAGCCGATCCCGCCGCGCTTCATGCAGGACGGGACAATCGCCTTGGAGGCGTTCAGCAGCCCGCGCATCGCATAGCCGCCGGGGACGTGCCACAGCGCGCCATGCTCCAACTCGCCCGCCTCACCGACAATTGCGCCTTTGCCATAGCCGTCGATCCGGTCCTTGCCGCCCAGCGCCGCGACCAGCCGTTGCGACATTTCTGCGCCGAGCGGTTTCAAATCGTCCATCGCGTGCTGAATGTCCGCCTCATACCGTCCCGCGAACGGGTTCTGCACACAGGCGAGGATCGCGCCGAGTTTGCGGGGCGCGTCGGGCGTCGGGCCGCCATCATGGTGGACCTCTTCGACGATCAACTGCATCTTGCGGAGTTTGAATTCAGGCATGGAGCCGTTCCTTTTCGTGATGATGTTCCAGCGCAGGTGCTACGCGCACCGCGCCTTGCAGGCAGAGCGCCGCTTGGTCGATCAGCCCGCGCCGCTGCATATCTTCTGCCACGCGCACCCCGTATGCCAGCGCCCGGTCCCGGTCTGCGGGCGTCAGCGGGGCCACATCGACAGTCACCAGACGCGCGCCAAGATCGCTATCGGGGCTGAGGCTGGCGGCAGGTTGGCGCGTCACACTCGGATGGCCCGGCAAGTCCACCGCATTGGCGATCAGCGTCGCCGCCACATCTGCCGCCGCCGCGCTTTGCGCCGCCACCGTCACCGCATCCGCAATCCCCAGCGAATAGGACCGCCCGCGCCAGCCCGAGGTCGCCACGCCGCCGGATGCGGAGAACCGCATCTCTCCAGAGGGGCCAAGCGCGGTGAATGTCGCGCCGCGCGCCACATGGAACGCCACATCGCCGCCGTTGTTGACATAGGCGCGCGGTGGGTTTGCGCCGTTCAGCATGGCGGCAAGGATTTCGTCCGCGACCGACCCCGCGACGGCGGCCATAGGGGTGACGAAGGTTTGGGAATGGGGGGCGACGGCACGGATCATACGCGTGGCAGTGGTGCATAGAGTGCTGCCCCCCTCGGAAACCGGCCTGCGCAACGTGCTGAGATTTGCAGCGAGGGCGTCCAACACCGTTTCAAACCGCGCCACGGCCCGTGCAAAACAGGCCTCGCGCTGTGGCCCATCCACGCCGATAATCAGGTCAATCGGCCCGTGATGCAGGTGCAAGCGCGCGCCATCCGGCAGCAGCGCCGCCTGCGGGCCACTCATTCCGCCGCCCCGACGACGCGGGAGCCATCGCCATATTCGCCGCCTGTATCCAACACGTCGTCCAGTTCGCGGATGGCGCTGGAATGGCCGCCGAGTTTCTCGTACTCGGCACGTGGCGCGGTGAACTCCAACGGGGCCACCAGCGCGGGCGTGGGCACATAGCCGAAGGCACCATCGGGCAAGTCCAGCACATCAACCATCACGGTAATCCCGCCGCCGGGCCAGACATAGGCCTCGGCCCCGCCCAGCGTCACGCGCGTGGCTTCTGCCTGCACCGAGCGGGTCAGATGGATCGGGTTCTTGGTCACGCCAGAGCGCAGCGAGCCGCCCGCGCCGCCCATGAACAGCACGGTGCAAAGGGCGGGTTCACAATTCTCGGCGATCAGATCGACCGAGGGTTTCAACGCGTCCGGCATCGGCGCCTCCACAGGGTCCAGATCGTCGTTCAGCACATAATAGCCCGCATGTTCCCCGGTGGTGGAGACCATCAGCATCGACAGCCCCGACCGCGCGCCCTTCTTTTCCAGCCACGGGTTCAGGATCGACAGCGGGTCCTCAATATCCGTGCCGCCCCAGCCAAGTCCCGGCGCGGCCACGCCGAAGTAGCGGCCCGGAGTAGAGCGGCGGCCTTTGATGCGGATGCCCGTATCCGGCCAGCCGATCAC
>CAZPXE010000647.1:0-2028 GCA_964590545.1 uncultured Rhodobacterales bacterium
AGCGCAATCGCGGTCAGCACCGAGCCTTCAAGCTGGCTCACCATCGCGTTCACCTGCCGCGATTGGTCATTCGAGGTGCCAACTTCAATGGCGGCTTGAAGACCTTCGGGCCATTTGGCGCTTTCCTCATCCACAATCTCTTGCACCATTTCGGCGGTGTCGATCAGGTTGAAGCCTTTGCGTTTGACCACTTGCAGCGCGACGGTCTTGTCACCGTTAAAGCGTGCGGTGCCCGTGCGGTCTTCGAAGGTCAGGTTGATCTGTGCCAGATCCCCCAGCGTGACGACCCGGTCACCATTGGTCTTGACGGGCAGGCCATAAACGTCCTGCGTTTCGTCGAAGCTAGAGGGGATTTTGACCGCAAAGCTGCCTTGCGCGGTCTCGACTTCACCGGCGGCAATCAACTGGTTGTTGTTCTGAACCACATTGATCAGTTCCGAAGCGGTAACATTATACGCCTCAAGCCGCAGCGGATCGATGATGACTTCCAGCATCTCGTCCCGGTTGCCCGCAAGGGCGGCTTCCAGCACAGCGTCACTGCTTTCGATCTGGTCCTGCAATTCCTTGGCGACACGGTTCATGGTCCGCTCTGGCACCGGGCCGGACAGGTTCACGATGATGATCGGGAATTCAGAGAAGTTGAATTCGTTGACCGAGTATTTTTCAGCGCCTGTTGGGAAATCCGCTTCCGCATTGCTCATCGCGTCGCGGGCATCGGCCATGATCTTGGTTTTGTTCCAGCCGAATTCGAATTCCAGCACGATATTTGCATAGCCTTCAGCGGCGGTGGCCGACATTTGCGTCAACCCGTCCAGATCCGCCAATTCGGTTTCCATCGGCTTGATCAGCAACGTTTCCGCGTCAGAGGCCGAGATGCCGGGGAAGGGGACCGAGATCACGAGCATTGGGATTTCGATATCCGGCTCGCCCTCTTTGGGAAGCGACATGTAGGAGAACACGCCGATTCCGAGGGACAGCGCGATAAAAGCAATAATCATCCGGGCGCGCGCGGCGGCCCAATCGACCATTCCAGTCATGACTTACGCTCCTGATAGGTGGGTGCGACTTCGACCCCTTGGGTAACGAATTCCTGGCCCCGCGTGATGATGTTGACGCTGTTCGGCAGGCCCGCAAGCCACATGCCTTCTGTTGTGTCGCGCAGAACGGTCACCGGGTGAAACTCAACCAGCCCTTCGGCACCGACAGCGCGAACGCCGAGCGTGCCTTCATCGTTCAGCGTCACCGCAGAGGCGGGCACCAGATGCGCCATTTCGCCATCGGACTGGATGAGAATTTCGGCTGTCTGACCGTCCCGGATGCTCAGGTCCGAATTGGGGATTTCAATCTCGACCCGGAAGGTGCGGGTGGTCAAGTCGGCGGCGCGCGACAGGAAGGTGACTTGGCCTTGCACCTGCCGACCGTTAACCCCGGCCAGCCGCGCGCCTGCATTGGCACCGACCTTGACGCGGTCCACTTCGGTTTCCGGCACGAAGGCCACCAGCTTGATCGGGTCCAACTGGATGACCGTGCCGCACAGCGTGCCGGGTTGCATCAAGCTGCCCAGCTCTGCGGTGTCACTTTCCAGCAAGCCGCCGAACGGGGCTTTGATCACCAGCCGGTCCAATTCCTTCTGCGCAGCCGCCACGCCAGCGTCGGCGCTCTCAATTCCCGCGCGGGCCGAATCGATGCCCGCTGCAGAAGAGGAGGTGCCCCACATTGCCGCTTCCAGCGCAGCGCGCGCCGCGGCGACGGAGGCTTGAGCATTCTTAACGCGGGTGTCGGACGCAAATCCGTCCTCGCTCAGCTTTACCGCAACGTTTTCGTTGTTCAGCGCCTCTTCCAACCGCGCTTCTGCCTCTGCGATGCGGGCATTTGTTTCGGGCAGGCGACCTTCAGCTTCAGACGTGCGGGCGCGCGCCTCGACCAAGCGCGCGCGCGCTTCAGCAAGTGACGCGTTGCGGGTGCCTGCATCGAGCACGCACATCTCTTGCCCCGCTTCCACGAATATCCCTTTGCGCAGTGGCTCGG
>CAZPXE010000648.1:0-2024 GCA_964590545.1 uncultured Rhodobacterales bacterium
AACGACATCTCCATCCCCTTCCCGCAACGCGAAGTGCGGATGCTAGGGGATTAAAGCGCGATCAAATCTTGCAACATCAAGCATCGCTTAACGCGCCCAAAACCCCGGGTTTCTGGACGCGTAGAGTGCTTCAGATTTTCTGATGTCTGCTTAAAGAGTTGCTGGGTTATAGGGTTACTGGCCTATCGGGCGACCGGCGTGTCGGGCGAGGGATCAATCGCGCCCAATTGGGTGGCTGGCTCGGCAGGCGGCACGCCAAGCGTGACCGGCGCGCTAAGGGCATCGCGAATGGCCCGCGCACTGCCCTTCAATGTGATCTCGGTGGTCTCGCCCCCTTCAGGCGTCAAGGTCCATTTGGTAGCGCCTCGAAAGACCCGTATGTCATCTGCGGCAATACTGAAACTGTAGGTCACGCTGTCCGAAGACGTCATGACCTGCGCCACGATCATGTCTTTGCCCAGCGTGCGGGTGAAAATGCCGCCGTTGGAATACACCAGATCGGACCTTAGCGCGTCTGCGGGCGCTGAACCTGGTAAGTTCACGGTTACATAAGCGCCGCGCCCATCTTCTGCGAGAATGATGCGCGCGAACCGGTCGTCCGATTGCACAACAGCGGCCACCCGCAACTCGACCAGACTCTCGCTGAAAAATGGACTGTCGGATGTGACCGCGTGCCAAACATCCTTGGCCGGAGGTGTCGGGGACTCAGTCAAGCCGTCCGCACCCAAGGGCGCAGCAAAAGCGACGCAGATCGTCGCCGCAAGGGCACGACACCAACGCACCACGCGAAATACCTCCAAAAACCAGCCGTGAGCTTACGCGCCTTGCGCGAATTGTGCAAATTTCAGCCGAAATTGGTTACTTTTGCCGTCTTTCTGCGGCCTGATGTCAGACCGCTTCATTGAAATGTCACCGCTCCGTTGCTACCATTAGTGCACTGCCGTCCCCAAACAGGGCGGCGCAATTCGGACCAAGGAGGACAGAGTTCTGTCATTTCAAACTGAAGCGGCATTGGCCGCGGATGACCGGGCAAGGGGCGCAGGTGCGTCCCGAAACGGAGCCCAACATCTCGCCACAAGCGACGCTATCCTTGAGGCCGTGATGGCCTCGCTCTCCGATGACAAGGCTGAAGAGATCGTCCAGATCGACCTGCGCGGCAAATCCGCGATGGGCGATCATATGGTGATCTGCACGGGCCGGTCCTCGCGTCAGGTCTCGGCGATTGCCGAAAAGCTGGCGGCGAAGATCAAGTCGGAGTTCGAGATCGTGTGCCGTGCCGAAGGCAAGGACGCAGGCGATTGGGTTCTGATCGATACCGGTGACGTGATTGTTCACGTCTTCCGCCCGGAAGTGCGCGAATTCTACCAGCTTGAAAAGATGTGGCAGCCCGGCGCGGCGGCCAACTGATCGCAAGCTGATGCGCGTGCACATCTGTGCTGTGGGCCGCCTGCGGGCAGGCCCGGAAGCCGATTTGATTTCTGATTATCTTGAACGCTTCGAGCGCACCGGGCGCAATCTCGGCCTTGGCCCTGCGCGCGTGATCGAGGTGGAGGACCGCAAAGGCGGTGGTATGGCCGCCGAGGCCACGCTGCTGCGCAAGGCGTTGCCAAAAGGCGCGGTGCTCTGCTGTCTGGATGAGCGCGGCAAGGTGCAATCCTCCCCCGATTTCGCTCAGCGTCTGGCCGGGTGGCGCGACGCGGGCCGCTCGGATCTGGCGCTGGTCATTGGCGGGGCGGACGGCATTGAGCCGTCCCTGCGCGCCGAGGCCGATCACCTGCTATCCTTCGGCAAAATGGTCTGGCCGCATATGCTGGTGCGCGTGATGCTGTCCGAACAACTCTACCGCGCAGCATCTATCCTCGCTGGCGCACCCTATCACCGGGTGTAGCGCTGAGGGGGGCTAGAGCCCCGCATCACGGCAGCGTAAAATCCACACTCGCCCCAGACCAACCGCCAACACTCTCGCGCGCTTCAATCCGCACCTGCGTCGTCCCGTCCGGGATCACCACGCCGGAGAGCGAGCG
>CAZPXE010000649.1:0-2012 GCA_964590545.1 uncultured Rhodobacterales bacterium
CAAAGTGTAGCCGGTCTCTGCCCGCAACTCATGCCATTTGGCGGCCTCGGTGGCGCACATATCGAGCACGTCAGTCAACGCTGCGTCCGCATCCGGGCGGAGCGCGTCAATCTTGGCCTGCATTGGCGCGAAATAGGCGTGCCATCCCGCGTCGGAAATGGTGCGCTGGCCCAACAGGTCATACCCGGCGGCGCGCACTGCGTTTGCGACGTCGATATCGCGGCGGGTCGGGTAGCCGTCCCAAAACTCGGTCGCTTCGGCACTGGGCGCATCGGTGAAGAAGGCAGGCTCAGAAAAAGCAAGGATGCCAGAAGGATGCAAGGCGCTTTTCATCGTCTCCAGCCCGTCTTCGAGGCCAAGAAAGTAGAGAGCTCCGGCGCACCAGATCATGTCAAACGGACCGGGCAGCGCGGCCATATCGCCGGCTTCAACCGACAGGCGCGGCGTGCCTGCGAAACGTGTCGCAGTGAACGTCACAAAGTCAGGGTGAATTTCGATCGCCGTGACATGCGCCTCTGGTGCGGCATCCAGAAGCGCCTCGATATCACCGCCCGTCCCGCAGGCGGCGTCGCAGATGCGGGCCTTCGCGGGCAGTCCTGCCAGAGACACCGCCCACGCCACGTCATCGGGCGTTCCCGGCCCTTGTCGGGGCAAGCCGTTGTGAACCTTAAAGAAGTTGTCCCAATCCATCGCTCAAGCGTCCCTGACCAGTTTCCATCGGATTGCATCCAGCAGCGCCTCGAAGGACGCGTCCACTATATTCGCGCTGACGCCTACAGTGGACCAGCGCTTGCCCTGCCCGTCCTCGCTGTCGATGATGACGCGCGTGACCGCTTCGGTACCACCTTGGGTGATGCGCACTTTGAAATCGACCAGCCGGATATCCTCAACCAGCGTCTGATACTTGCCCAGATCCTTCGCGATTGCTTTGGCGAGGGCGTTGACCGGGCCGCGGTCCGATCCGGTTTCGTCCATCGATTCCGAGACCGACAGTTTCTTTTCCCCATCCACCTTCACGACCACCACGGCTTCGGACAGACTGACCATCTGATCATACTTGTTCTTGCGACGCTCCACCGTGACACGGTAGCGTTTGACTTCAAAGAAATCAGGCAGTTGGCCGAGTTCTTCGCGCGCCAGCAATTCGAACGACGCCTGCGCGGTGTCATAGGAATACCCCTCCGCCTCACGCGCCTTCACACGGTCGAGGATGCGGGCGAGGGCCGCCTTGTCGTCCGTCTCAATCCCCGCCTCGCCCAGCCGTTTGCGCAGGTTGGACTGCCCGGCTTGGTTCGACATGGGGATGATGCGCGCATTGCCGACCGCGCCGGGGTTGATGTGTTCATAGGTCGTCGGGTCTTTGAGGATCGCCGACGCGTGCAGGCCCGCTTTATGGGCAAACGCGCCGGAGCCGACATAGGCCGCTTGCTTATGCGGCACGCGGTTCAGGATATCGTCCAGCATCCGCGACAGCCGCGTTAGATCGCCCAGCGCGGCCTCACTGATGCCCGTATCGAACAGCGAGCGATATGGCTCTTTCAACAGCAGCGTCGGGATGATGGAGGTGAGGTTGGCGTTCCCACACCGCTCCCCCAGCCCGTTCAGCGTGCCTTGGATCTGCCGCGCGCCCGCCATGACGGCGGCGAGTGATCCGGCCACGGCGGTTTCGGTGTCGTTATGGGTGTGGATGCCCAATTGCGCGCCGGGGATGCCCGCGGCAATGACGTGGGCCGTAATCTCCCCGATTTCCTGCGGCAGCGTGCCACCATTCGTGTCGCACAGCACAACCCAATCCGCGCCCGCGTCCAGCGCGGTTTTCAGGCAGGCCACGGCATAGTCCGGGTCTGCCTTGTAACCGTCAAAGAAATGCTCCGCGTCGAACAACGCCTCGCGCCCTTGGGCCTTGAGGTGCGCGAAGGAGGCGCGGAGGTTGGAAAGGTTTTCGTCCTTCGTGATGCCCAGCGCTTTTTCGACATGGAACACATGGGACTTGCCGACGAGGCAGACGGTAG
>CAZPXE010000650.1:0-2005 GCA_964590545.1 uncultured Rhodobacterales bacterium
CGCACGATGGTGTATTCCGTGCGCGTGGTGCCAGCTTCGCTCAAGGCATAGGTCAGGTTGATCCGGCCCACTTTCGGCAGCTTGTTGCAGGTGAAGTGATCAAGGAAGGCCGTCGCCCCCGGCCCGCGCACCAGATGTTTGGTGAAGGCGGTCGCGTCAATCAGGCCGACGCCATTGCGGATCGCTTCCGCCTCGGCCTTGGCATACTCCCACCATGCCCCACGCCGGAACGAACGTGCGTCATGGTCAAAACTATCCGCCGCATCCAGCGGGCCATAATAGTTCGGCCGCTCAAACCCGTTCACACAGCCAAACTGCGCGCCCAGCGCCTTTTGCCGATCATAGGCAGGTGCGGTGCGCAGCGGACGGCACGCCTCGCGCTCCTCATCGGGGTGGTGCAAGATATAGACGTGCTCGTAGCATTCTTCGTTCTTGCGCGCCGCATACTCGGTCGTCATCCACGAGCCGTAGCGTTTGGGGTCAAGGCTAGCCATATCGATCTCAGCCTCCCCCTCCACCATCATCTGCGCAAGGTAGTAACCCGTGCCACCCGCCGCTGTGATGCCAAAGCTGAACCCCTCTGCCAGCCACATATTGCGCAGCCCCGGCGCCGGGCCAACCAGCGGGTTGCCATCGGGGGTGTAACAGATCGGGCCGTTGTAGTCGTCCTTGAGACCCACGGTTTCCGAAGTCGGAATCCGGTGGATCATCGACATGTACTCCTCCTCAATCCGCTCCAGATCGAGGGGGAAGAGGTCGGCGCGAAAGCTCTCTGGTACGTCATAAAGGAAGCGCGCGGGGGCATTGCGCTCGTACGGGCCGAGGATCCAGCCGCCGCGTTCCTCGCGCACATACCACTTGGCATCCGCATCGCGTAGCACCGGATGCTCGCCATTTTCCTTGCGCCATTCGACCAGCGCCGGGTCCGGCTCGGTGACGATGTACTGATGCTCCACCGGGATCGCCGGAATTTTCAGCCCCAGCAGCTTGGCGGTGCGCTGCGCATGATTGCCCGTGGCCGTGACGACATGTTCGGCATGGATCACGATTTGCTCATCCGACGGGAGCAGATTGCCGCCCTTTTCGACCATCTTTGTGCAGCTCACGTCCCAATGATCGCCGGTCCAGTGATAGCTATCAACCTGCCACTTGCGTTCGATAATGACGCCCCGCTGCCGCGCGCCCTTGGCCATCGCCATCGTGACGTCGGCGGGGTTAATATAGCCATCGGTTGGGTGGTAAATCGCGCCCTTGAGGTCCTCGGTCCGCACCAGCGGCCACCGCTCTTTGATCTGCGCCGGGGTTAGAAATTCATACGGGATACCAACAGATTCAGCGGTGGAGGCATAGAGCATATACTCATCCATCCGCGCGTCCGTCTGCGCCATACGCAGGTTGCCGACGACGGAAAAGCCCGCGTTCAGCCCAGTCTCTTCCTCCAGCGTTTTGTAGAACTTCACCGAATAGTCGTGGATATGGCTGGTCGCGTAGGACATGTTAAACAGCGGCAGCAGCCCAGCCGCGTGCCAGGTCGAGCCAGAGGTCAACTCGTCCCGCTCCAGCAGCATCACATCATCCCAGCCCGCGCGGGCCAGATGATAGGCGATGCCCGTGCCGACAGCCCCGCCGCCCACAACCAATGCTTTGACATGTGTTTTCATGGCCCGATTCCCCTGCGCCTTGCGTCCGGCCTGTTCTACGCAAAACGGACGCCGCCGCGCCCCCGCAAATCGACCAACAACAGGGAAAAAACGACCCTTGGCTTGTCGCGAAACAAACGCTGCTAAGCGCCAGCGAATTTTGCAAAATTCGCGCGCCCAGCCGCGGCGATTTCAGAGGTTACATGCAGACCCTTTCGCCCACCTTCAAACGGCAACCCATTTCCGGTGCGGCTTGAACGCCATCGCCAACAAGCTGCTGGGCCATATCGGGGCTGCTTTGCGCCAGTATGACTGCGGCTTGCTTCGGCAAGCCAATCTCCATCAAGCCCTTGACCAACACAGCT
>CAZPXE010000651.1:0-2002 GCA_964590545.1 uncultured Rhodobacterales bacterium
CGCTGTATCTGTGCGGGATTGCTGTGGCGATTGCCTTCACGCTGGGGGCTGGGATTGGGATTCTGGCGGCAGAGAACCTGACCATCTCTGCCATCGTGCGGCCCATCATGGACACGCTGCAAACCATCCCGATGTTCGTCTTCCTAATCCCACTCATCATGGTGTTTAAAATTGGTGAATTCACCGCACTGCTCGCCATCATCGCATATGCCATCGTGCCCGCCATCCGCTACACCGAACATGGCCTGCGCGGATTGCCAGAGCATGTTATAGAAGCCGCGCAGATGATTGGCTGCACACGGCTGCAATTGCTGTGGAAGGTGAAGCTGCCACTGGCGCTGCCCGCGATCATGTTGGGGCTGAACCAGACGATTATCTATGGCATTTCAATGCTGGTGATCACCGCGCTGGTGGGGACAAATGGCCTTGGGCAACAGATCTATATCGGCCTTGGCGACGGAGATTTCGGCGTCGGCATGACCGCTGGGATCGGCATGGCCATCATCGGCATGGTCGCGGACCGGATGACCCAAGCGATCAGCCTGCGCAAGCAAGAGCAATACGGGTTGCAGGTGGCGCGGGTCTAGGCGGCGTGCTGCTGAATGGGTCCGGCACGCCAACGGCGTAGCTTATCCGATCCGGTTCACCAGTTCGAAATCGTCTTTGTAGATTTTCTCCAACACACGCCGGGTTTCCGCCGAGGGGTTGAGGGCGAGTTTCGGGGCGCTTGATGCTCCGCCATCTTTTGTAACATTCGTTCGGCCAATCTCGACCGTGCGGCCCAATGTGTCATAGAGCCAGGAAACGGTTGAAGACATATCCTCAACCCGGCCCAGATGATCCACCAGAACACCGCCTGCGCGGTCGCAGACATAGCTGGTCTGGGTGCGAAAGACCGGGTCGGATTTGCTCAGGTCCTGCTGGGGCAGCCATTCCTGCACAAAACTGTCGAAGCTGGCGAAGGCGGTGATTTGGAACCGTTCCGGCGCGCGCACTTGCGCTGTGACACCGACGCCCGTGCCGCTGCCTGCGCGCACGAAGCGGTAGGCAGAGATTGCCCGAGCCATCGGATCGCGCAGCAGGCTGAAAGAAGGGATTGCCCTAAGGTCTGCCCCGCCGAAACGCCGGATGATCGATGCGGGAATATGGCCCATAAAGCGCCCATAGATCGCATCATTCACAGATGATCCCGCGCATTTTGGCACGTGGATGAAAATCACTTCGCGCGCTTGCCAAATCGCGCTGCGGCGGCGGGCCATAATGGCTTCGCGCGCGGTGGTGGGCATGTAGGTGCGATAGAGATAGGTTAAGTTTGACATCATGGCACTGTATCAGTCGGACTGAAATCCTAGCTTTCCTACGCTACAACTGATGGTGATGCCAGACTGGATACGCCGCGCCCCCAGAACTTGTGCGCGGGGATGGTGCACAGGTGTGAGTCACGGGCCCCGTTTCGCGGCGAAACAGGGCCGAATTCAGCGGTTTCGCAGGTTTCGCGGCGAAACCTCGGACAGAAAAACTGTGCTTTCAACGTCAAGTTTCGCAATGCCGCAGCGTTCGATGGGGCAGGGCGTTGTTAGGAATTTAGCGGATGGTGGCCCGGCAAGGTGGGTCAATCCAGAGTGGAACGGGATCAACTTTCCGGTGGCGCGCCCCCGGCTTGCGTCATGCGGGCGATAGTGGCTTCCATTTTTGCCAGCCGGTCAGCGTCAGGCGTGAACCCCGGCCCCTCAGCAACAATACGCTTCCAGATGGCGGTGGCGCGGGTGCTGGCGTCTTCGCCGCCGCGCTCCGTCCATGTGCCGAAATTGGCGTAATCGTGCAGGATCGGCTCGTAGAACTCGGTCTGGTAGCGCTCCATCGTTTGCGGTGCGGCGAAGAAGTGGCCGGAGGGATCGACGGAGGACAGGGCGCTGTCAAAGCCAATCTCGTCCGGCCCGGCCTGCGCGCCTGCGCATAGCTCTGCCACCATGTTCAGCACTTCGAGATCGCAGATCAGCTT
>CAZPXE010000652.1:0-2002 GCA_964590545.1 uncultured Rhodobacterales bacterium
GAGCCTCCCCATGAAAGCCGCCGTTCTCGTATTTCCCGGATCGAACTGTGATCGTGACCTTGCCGTTGCCTTTCGTGAGGCGGGGTTTGAGGTTGAGATGGTGTGGCACAAGGAGACGGGTCTGCCGGAGGGCGTGGATATCGTCGGCGTGCCGGGCGGGTTTTCCTATGGTGATTACCTGCGCTGCGGGGCGATTGCGGCGAATTCGCCAATTACGCGCTCGCTTAAGGACCATGCGGATCGGGGCGGCTATGTGCTGGGGATTTGCAATGGATTCCAGATCCTGACCGAAACGGGGCTGCTGCCGGGCGCGCTGCTGCGCAATGCGGGGCTGAAATACATCTGCAAACATGTGCCGCTGAAGGTCGCGACCTCGAACTGCGCCTTTACCGAAGGCTATAATGCGGGCGATGTGCTGAGCATTCCGATTGCCCACCATGATGGCAACTACATCGCCGATGATGAGGTGATTGCCCGCCTGCAAGGCGAGGACCGCATTGCCTTCACCTATGAGGATAACCCCAACGGCTCGCGCGCAGATATCGCTGGTATTCTGTCGGACAACCGCCGTGTGCTGGGGATGATGCCGCATCCGGAGCGCGCGGCCGACACAGGCCATGGCGGCACCGATGGCACAGCGATGTTCCGCGCGCTCAGCGGCGTGCTCACGCCCGCTTAATCGCGTCATGCTAGAGCGGTCGGCAATGCACCGCCGTTTGTTGCAGGGACTGCTTGGGATTCCCGCGCGCCTAGCTTAACTTGCTTGCATGAGCCGCAAAATGCCACTGCCGGATAGGAAAATCTCGCGCCGCCTACGCGCCGTTTTGCTTGTTCTGGCGTTGTTGGCCGTGGGCTCCATCTATGTCACCAACCATCTGCTGACGACGCGGTTCACTGAAACCACGCGCAACGAGGCTGGGCTGCGGCTGGCGATGAACAGCGGCAGGTTGATGGCGGAGCTGCGCCAGAACCGCATCGTGCCGCAATTGCTGGCGCGCGACCCGGCGCTGATTGGGGCGCTGAATTCCGCGGATCATACGCTGTCGACCCAGCGTTTGCTGTCCTTTGTCGAAGAGATCGGCGCGGCCTCGCTGATGCTTCTGGACCCGGACGGGCGCGTTGTGGCGACAACGCAGCGAGATCGGATCGGCGCGCAGCTGGGCGATCAGGCTTACTTTCTGGAGGCTTGGCGCGGCACGGACACGCGGTTCACCGTGAAGGCGCTGGAAACAAACGCGTATTCTTTCTTCTATTCGCGCCGTGTCATGTCTGGCAATGAGCGGATCGGCGTGATCGTGGTAGAGGTGAGCCTCGCCAAATTCGAACGCTCTTGGGCGGGGCTCAGCGAGGCGGTGATTGTCACTGACAGCAGCGGCACGGTGATCCTGTCGACGGCGCAACGCTGGCGGGGGCTATCGGAAACAGTGGCGCTGGAAAGTGAGACGCCGCAAAGCGCCATTGACCGCGCCATCCGCGCAACCGCCGATTGGACCGCGCTGCCCGCAGATGCTTATGTGCAGGGCGAGGCGGTGATCCGCGAACAGGTTGCCGTGCCGCATCAGGGCTGGAAGATGGTGTCTTTCACCACCTATGCCTCTATCCGCGAGCGGGTGAATATGGTGCTGGCGTTGCAAATCATGGTGTTTGCCTTGCTGCTCGCGCTGACCTTTTATGCTGTGTTCCGCCGTTCGGCCCTGCGGCTGGCCCTGTTCCAGCGCGAGTCAGAAGAATTGCGCGAGTTGAATGAGGAATTGCAAAGGGAAATCTCGGAACGCGAGCGGGTGCAGAAGAACCTCGAAGTGGCGGAGCAAAGTCTGGAGCAGTCCAGCAAACTTGCCGCCCTTGGCGAGATGTCTGCGGCAGTGAGCCATGAGCTGAACCAACCGCTGGCCGCGATGAAAACCTACCTCGCAGGCGCACGCCTGCTTTTGCGCCGGAACCGCCCGGATGAGGCGCTCTCGGCCTTCGGACGCATCGATGATCTGATCGAACGGATGGGCGC
>CAZPXE010000653.1:0-2002 GCA_964590545.1 uncultured Rhodobacterales bacterium
CACCGTCGAAGACACAGTGGGCACGGTCGAGAAAATCTCGATCCGGTCCATGCAATTGCGCCACCACAAAGGCCCGGTCCACACGATCCCTTATGGCGAAATACCCAAAATCACCAATTACTCACGCGATTGGGTGATTATGAAACTGCGCTTTACCGTGCCCTTCGACACCGACCCCAACAAGATCAAGAAGATCTTCAAGAAAATCGGTGCCGACATGCTGGAGCATCCGGAACTGGGCCAAGACTTCCTGCAACCGTTCAAATCCCAAGGCGTGCTGGAAATCGACGATGTGGGCATGGTGATCCGGGGCAAGTTTATGGCCAAGCCGGGCAAGCAATTCATGATCCGCAAGGAAATATTCAACCGCGTCTCGGCCGGCTTCGCCGAGAACGGCATCGACTTCGCCCGCCGCGAAGTGCGCGTGGCTATACCGGGAATGGAGGGCAAAGGGCCCGACGCTCTGACGGACGAAGACAAGGCGGCGATCGCCGCGGCAGCGTCTCAGGCCGCGCAGGAACAGATGGCGGGGGACGCTGGGAAGAGCGATGATCGGTAGGACACAAATCCACAACAAACCTGTTGAGTAGCGGCTCGGCTCAGACAGTGGTATTCACTGTTCGCAAGGCGGTTCAACCAAGGCGGCTTCCATAATGATGCGTACCTTCGCTTTCTTTTCGCTTTGCGCCCTGCTCGCGTCGGGCGCGTCTGCCCAAACAGCCAAGCTAAAGGATATTGGGCGCGACGCAATGGAGGTGTGCGCTCTTGATCTCAAGGGGGGTGATGCGCGCGCGTTGTTGTCCACGAAAGGCTATGACTTAGATTCTCAGACACTTCGTTTGCAATTTTACAAAAAGCACAGCTTCGACCTCACCGCGCGTAACGGCAAAACGTTCAAACACACTCCAGTGATAGCGATCTTGAAACGCGCAAAACGCAAGCGTTTGAGCGAATGCACTGTGCATCCGAACCTCGGGCCAACATCTTCGAACATCATCTTCAGTACGATGCAAGATCACGCCAAACGGTTGGGCTATGAAACGAACTTAACTCGAAGTGGCGTATCAATGCGCAAAGACGGCTTCGCGATGCGCCTAAGCGGGACAATTCACACGTCTTATGTGTCAATTCGGTTCACACGTTTCAGCAATTGATGGCAGTAGAGGCCGTCCCCGGCCAAGCGCTACGGCGCGCTATGAATGTAATTGGTTTAAACCTTCTACTTAGTCCAAGCTTCCTTGTGACCCGCCCCCTTTCCCCCACCGCGTCACCCATGTAAGAGGACGCCAAAATCGCCATCCCCGGGGGACAAAAGGCACATGACCGAACCTGCCATCACGCCAGACTTAATCGCCGCGCATGGGCTTTCCGACGACGAATACGCCCGCCTGCTGGAGATTATGGGGCGCGAGCCGAGGTTTACGGAACTCGGCATCTTCTCGGCCATGTGGAATGAGCATTGCTCGTACAAGTCCTCGAAGAAATGGCTGCGCACCCTGCCGACGGAAGGCCCACAGGTCATCTGCGGCCCCGGCGAGAATGCGGGCGTGGTCGATATCGGCGACGGGCAAGCCATTGTTTTCAAGATGGAAAGCCATAACCACCCGTCCTATATCGAACCTTATCAGGGCGCGGCGACGGGCGTAGGCGGCATCCTGCGCGATGTCTTCACCATGGGCGCGCGGCCTATCGCGTCGATGAACTCGCTCAGCTTCGGCGAGCCGTCCCACCCGAAGACCAAATCACTCGTTTCCGGCGTCGTCGCGGGCGTGGGCGGTTATGGTAACTGCTTCGGCGTGCCCTGCGTGGGCGGCGAAGTGCGGTTCGATCCGGCCTATAACGGCAACTGTCTTGTGAACGCCTTTGCTGCTGGCCTCGCTGATGCGGACAAAATCTTCTACTCTGCCGCCTCCGGCATAGGGATGCCCGTCGTTTACTTGGGCGCGAAAACGGGCCGCGATGGCGTCGGCGGCGCGACGATGGCCTCCGCCGAATTCGACGA
>CAZPXE010000654.1:0-1790 GCA_964590545.1 uncultured Rhodobacterales bacterium
TCTCGCCCGTCTGTTCGGTCAAATCACTTAGCACGGATTGCGCAATTTCGGCCACGGGGAAGGCGGTTTCACGCACGCGGGCAAGGCGCAGAACCCCTGCCCCGATGCGATAGAGGCGTGTGTCGGCCTGTTGCTCGACCAGCCCGGCTTCGGCCATTACTCCCATCATCCGGTGCACGGCGGATTTGTCGATGCCAGAGCGACGGGCCAGTTCGGACAGGCCAAGCTCGGGTTCAATCTCGGAGAAATGTTCCAGCAATGAGAGTGCTTTGGCAACTGTTGACGACATGGCGTGATCTTTCAGGGGCGTGTTCGGAACAGATTAGCCACAGCGTTGACAGAACGGAACCTATTTCTTTATTATCACAATCATTGTGAATATCACACCACCCATCGAAATCGCGTCGACGCGCAGCGCTGTATGGCGCAGCTGTGGAACAGGAAGTGAAAATGTCTGATCTGGTAGCCAAGCGTCGGGATTTGCTTGGTCCGAACATGTCCACATTTTACGATGACCCGGTGCATGTGGTGCGCGGGGACGGTGTGTGGCTGTGGGATGCGGCGGGCAATAAGTACCTCGATTGCTACAACAATGTGCCGCATGTGGGCCATTGCAACCCGCGCGTGGTGGACGCGATTGCGCGGCAGGCGAGCACGCTGAACACTCATACGCGCTATCTGCATGAGGGGATTTTGGACTATGTCGAGCGGTTGACGGCGACGTTTGAAGACCCGCTCAAGACTGCGATCCTGACCTGCACGGGATCAGAGGCGAATGACATTGCGCTGCGCATGGCCGAGGCGATGACGGGCAAGCGCGGGATCATCGCGACGGATGCCACATATCACGGAAATACGGCCCTGGTGAGCCACCTGTCGCGCTCGAACGTGCCAGAGGTGGGCTATGGGCTCGGGACTTTCTTCCGCCATGTGGAAGCGCCGGATAGTTACCGCATCGACGATCCGGATGGGGCGCGGTTTGCGGCCAATGTGCAAGCTGCGATTGACGATCTGGAGGCCTCGGGCATTGGCTTTGCAACGCTGATTGTCTGCCCGTTGTTCCTGAATGAAGGATTTCCAAACCAAGCAGAGGGCTGGTTGAAGCCTGCGGCCGAAGTTGTGCGCAAGGCGGGCGGGTTGCTGATTTGCGATGAAGTGCAATCTGGCTTTGGCCGCAGCGGGTCGCATTTCTGGGCGCATCAAAAGCAGGGCGTGACCCCGGATATCGTGACGATGGGCAAACCGATGGGCAACGGGCATCCGGTGGCCGGGTTGGTGACCAGCGATGAGATCCTCAGCCGGTTTCGCCATGCGTTTCGGTACTTCAACACCTTTGGCGGCAACCCGGTGTCCTGCGCCGCGGCGATGGCGGTGCTGGAAGAGATTGAGACCGAGGGTTTGCAGGCCAATGCGGCCAAAATTGGCACGCTGGCGCAGGAGCGGTTGACCGACTTGGCGCGCAAATATGATGTGATCGGGGATGTACGGCAGGCGGGAATGGTGTTCGGCTGCGAATATGTGCTGGACCGCGAAAGCAAGGCCCCTGCCGCCGACTATGCCGACAGGATCATTAACGCCATGCGCCAGAATGGCGTGATCCTATCGAAGTTGGGGCGGCATAAAAACACCCTGAAAATCCGCCCACCCATGCCGTTTGGCGTCGACCATCTTGATCTGCTCATGGACACGCTGGACCGTGTTATGGCGGACACTTCGGTGCGCTAAGTGGCTGATCCGACCGGCAAAGCGCTGGCCCTTTGGGGCATTGCGGGGGCCGCCTGCCACTTTGT
>CAZPXE010000654.1:1800-1995 GCA_964590545.1 uncultured Rhodobacterales bacterium
GGCGGGGCGGGAGAACCGGGTGTACCGGGTTGAGACCCCATCCGACGTCTACGCGCTGCGCTTCAAGCGGCCGGGGTATCGCACGCGGGCGGAGTTAACCTCGGAACTGGTTTGGATGGCGCAGATGGCACGGGCGGGGATGCGCGTGCCTGCCCCCCTGCCCGCGCTGGATGGACAGGTATTGCAAGTCGTGGA
>CAZPXE010000655.1:0-1993 GCA_964590545.1 uncultured Rhodobacterales bacterium
TTGCCTGCATCAGCCGCAGGTAATCGGCGCGGGTGAGCAAACCGGTGAAGTGGACGCGGGACAGATCAAGGTCCAGTTCCGCCAGCATCCGCTGTTTCCAACTCTCGCCTTCGGGCAGTTGCGCGCCATAGGCGACACGGTCCTCGCCGCCGATCACCGCATGCAGTTTGGGCCGCTGCTTTTGCAACTCTGCCAGCGCGCGCATGAATTGCGGGAAGCCCCGGTGCAATTCCATCCCGCGCGTCGCGTAAGAGATGATCTCGGCGTCTTCCGGCAGGTCCAGCCCGGCAATATCCATCTTTGCATCCGGGTCCGGGCACAGCGTCGCGCAATCCACCCCGTCATGCAGGATGGTCAGCCGCTTTCGCAGATGTTGCGGAAACTGGTCCGCCTGAAACTGCGTCGGGCAGACCGCCGCATCCCCAATCGCCAAATCCACAAGCGTTGGCGCATTCCGGCCTAGGGCCAGCGCGCGGGCATCTTCGGGCGAGGTATCCTTCACATCCGGCGTCGCGTCCACATGGGGGTGGCGGTAATACCATTCGACATAAGGCACATAATGCGCTTCGGGCCAGATCGACTTGGCGAATGTGCCGACGCCCAGCCCGGAATGGGCCATCACCACGTCGGGCATCATGGCGTGGTCGTGGCGCATCGAAATGGCCTGCGCGCCGAAACTTTGGGTGTTCAGTGTCGCGATCTCAAATGAGCGCGCGAAGATAGACAGCGAACGCGGCTGCGCGGCAGGCCCGGTTGCATGCACCATCTCGGTCCCCTTGGGCGGGGTGGCATCGGTGTCGGCGGTCAGGAAGGTGACGCGCCAGCCCTGTTTCGAGAGCCAATGGCCGAACGCGCCGAACTGGGCCGGAAAGGAGTGGTGGGCGAAGACGATATGCATCTGCGACCCGGCCCCTGTAATCAGACGCTATGCGCGCCGTCGGCAAGGGTTTTGACGAAGGCCAGCACATCCTCGGCGCTGTCCCCGCGTGCAATCCGCTCGACAATGGCCGAGCCGACCACCGCGCCATCGGCAACCTTGGCGATATTGGCCGAATGTTCCGGTGTCTTGATCCCGAAGCCGACGATCACAGGCAGGTCCGTGGCGGATTTGATCCGCGCCACTTCCGGCCCCACATCGCCCGCCTGCGCCTCTGCCGCGCCGGTGATGCCGGTGATCGAGACGTAATAGACGAAGCCAGAGGTGTTTTGCAGCACGCGCGGCAGGCGTTTGTCATCGGTCGTGGGCGTTGCCAGCCGGATGAAGTTCAGCCCCGCCGCTTGGGCAGGCAGGCACAATTCGCTATCCTCTTCGGGCGGCAAGTCCACGACGATCAGCCCGTCAATGCCCGCGTCTTTCGCCTCGGCCAGGAACGTGTCCACACCGCGCGAATAGATCGGGTTGTAATAGCCCATCAGCACAATCGGCGTCTCGTTATCCGTCTTGCGGAAGTCGCGCGCCATTTGCAGGGTCTTTTCCAGCGTCATGCCGGTTTCAAGCGCGCGTTGCCCGGCCAGTTGGATCGTCGGGCCGTCCGCCATCGGGTCGGTAAAGGGCAGGCCCAATTCGATAATATCCACACCCGCCGCCGGAAGTCCCTGCACGATTTGCGAGGCGGTTTCATAATTCGGATCGCCCGCCATGACATAAGACACAAACGCCTTGCGCCCCTCGGCCCGCAAGCTGGCAAATTTCGCGTCAATCCGGCTCATTGGCTGGCACTCCCCTTCAAACTTCGCCCCCTATGCCAAATGGCTGGGGCGTTATCAATGGCCCTATGCCTTGCGCCCGGCAAGCCCGCGCCCTAGAAGCGGCGCGTCACGTGGATATGGAGAGCGTCATGGGTTTCAAAATGGGCATCGTCGGCCTGCCGAATGTGGGCAAATCCACCCTGTTCAATGCGCTTACCAAGACGGCGGCGGCGCAGGCGGCGAATTTTCCGTTCTGCACGATTGAACCGAATGTGGGCGAGGTGGGCGTGCCGGACGAGCGGCT
>CAZPXE010000656.1:0-1990 GCA_964590545.1 uncultured Rhodobacterales bacterium
TGTCTTTGACCTTCGCCAGCCCTCGCTGGTCTTGAATGAAGTCGACGAGGCCCTGAGGCGAGGCGAATTTGTCGTTATGGAACTGGATCGTCGCGCCCTTTGGCCCGCCATCCAGCTTGGCAATCCCTGCTTTGCGGCACATGGCCTTGATGCGCACGACCAGCATCAGCGTGTTAACTTCTTTGGGTAGCGTGCCGAAGCGGTCAATCAGTTCAGCGGCGAAACCTTCCAGTTCAACTTTGGTCGATAGGCTGCTGAGACGGCGATACAATCCCAGCCGCACATCCAGATCAGGCACGAAACCCTCGGGGATCAACACCGGCACGCCAAGGTTAATTTGCGGGGCCCATTGATCGTCACTTTCGGCCAGCCCTTCCATCTCGCCCGCTTTGATCTTGGCAATCGCCTCTTCCAGCATCTGCTGGTAGAGCTCGAACCCGACTTCTTGCATCTGGCCGGATTGTTCCTCGCCCAGCAGGTTGCCCGCGCCGCGAATGTCGAGGTCCTGGGACGCCAGCGTGAAGCCTGCCCCCAGCGTGTCTAGACTGCCCAGCACCTTCAGCCGCTTCTCAGCCGTCGGTGTCAGCCGGCCGCGCGGTTTGGTCGTCATATAGGCGTAAGCCCTTGTTTTTGAACGGCCCACCCGGCCTCGGATTTGGTAAAGCTGCGCAAGGCCGAACATATCCGCACGGTGCACAACCATTGTGTTCGCTGATGGAATATCGAGCCCGGATTCCACAATCGTCGTCGCCAACAGGATGTCGTATTTGCCATCGTAAAAGGCGTTCATCCGGTCATCCAGCTCGCCCGCCGCCATCTGCCCATGCGCGACGACGTAGCTGAGTTCCGGCAATTGTTCTTTCAAAAACGCTTCAATATCAGGTAGATCGCTGATGCGCGGGACCACATAAAAGCTCTGCCCGCCCCGGTAATGCTCGCGCAGCAGAGCCTCGCGCAGCGTCACCGCATCGAATTCGGAAACATAGGTACGGATCGCAAGACGGTCGACGGGGGGCGTGCCGATGATGCTCAAATCCCGCACGCCAGACAGGCTCAGTTGCAGCGTGCGGGGGATCGGCGTCGCGGTCAGGGTAAGCACATGAATGTCGGAGCGAAGCTGTTTCAGCCGCTCTTTATGTCCGACCCCGAACCGTTGTTCTTCGTCAATAATCAGCAGGCCAAGGTTCTGAAACCGCACGTTTTTCGCCAGCAGTGCATGGGTGCCGATGACGATATCCACCGTGCCGCGCGACATGCCCTCGCGCGTCTGGTTCGCCTCTTTGGTCGAGACAAAGCGGCTGAGTTGGCGCACCTCAACGGGGAACCCTCGGAAACGATCCCGGAACGACTTGGCGTGTTGCCGCGCCAGCAATGTCGTCGGCGCGATCACAGCGACCTGCACGCCGGACAGGGCCGCGACAAAGGCCGCGCGCATCGCAACCTCGGTTTTGCCAAAGCCCACATCGCCGCAGATCAGCCGATCCATCGGCGTCCCTGCGGTCATATCGTCCAGCACATCGCCAATCGAGCGAAGCTGATCGTCGGTTTCTTCATAGGGAAAACGCGCGGCAAACGCATCCCACATGCCCGGCGGCGGCTCCAAGATCGGGGCTTTGCGCAGGGCGCGTTCGGCAGCGACGCGGATCAGCTTATCCGCCATCTCGCGGATGCGCTCTTTCAGCTTGGCTTTCTTGGCTTGCCATGCGCCGCCCCCGAGGCGGTCGAGCAGCCCTTCCTCATGCCCATAGCGGCTGAGAAGTTCAATGTTTTCAACGGGAAGATACAGTTTCGAGGCTTCCGCATATTCCAGCAGCAAACATTCATGCGCCGCGCCTGCCGCCGTAACCACCTCCAGCCCCACGAAGCGGCCAATGCCGTGATCCACATGGACCACCAGATCGCCGGGGCTCAGGCTTTGCGTCTCGGTCAGGAAATTCTCGGCCCGGCGCTTCTTCTTCGGTTGCCGGATCAGGCGGTCGCCAAGCACGTC
>CAZPXE010000657.1:0-1988 GCA_964590545.1 uncultured Rhodobacterales bacterium
CCGCCCCCACGGGGCGGCGCGAACACGCGCCACCCCTCGGACCGGCGCTTCTGAACTGCTGTTGGAGGTGCATAGCTTGCTGTCGCGCCCGGTCGGCACCGCCGGCCAGCCCCCGAACCGCCCCGCCAAACCGGAGGTTTGCCTTCGGCAAAACGGGCGGGGGCTTCACCCCCACCCCTCGGTTCTGGGGCTGGCCTCAGTTCTTCAAGCCTAAGGGGTTGCTGTAAATGACCCTCCTCTATCTCTGTATCGCTTGGGTGTTTGCGTCTGCCGCGGTGGCGATGCTCCCGATGCGATTGCAATATATCCCCGGCGTGGCGCTGCTCCTCGCCGCGCCGATCCTGATCGCGATGCTTTGGGTGCAGGTAGCGTGGTGGGCAGGGCTGCTGGCTTTATGTGCGTTCATATCCATGTTTCGTAACCCGCTGAAATTCTTCTGGGCCAAGGCCCGGGGGCTGAACCCGGAGGTGCCGGAATGACCCTTTCTATCATCCTTGCCTGTGTCTGGGCGCTGGTGGCAAATGTGCTCGCCATGACCCCGTCGAAGGACCATCATTGGCGCAATGCCTATATTCTGATCGCGATTGGTATTCCGCTGCTTGGCTTTGTGACCTATCAGAACGGCCCGTGGGTCGGGCTGTTGGTGCTGGCGGCAGGGATGTCGGTGCTGCGCTGGCCGGTGATCTATCTGGGGCGCTGGGTGAAGCGTGTGACGAAAGGGTAGGGGATGGATGTGACGGCGATCCCGGTGCGCGGGCGGGTGTTGCAAAACCGAACGCTGGCTGATTTGACATGGCTGCGGGTAGGCGGTCCGGCGGATGTGTTGTTCATGCCTGCCGACGCGGATGATCTGAGTGAGTTTCTGGGCGCATTGCCTGCCGAGGTGCCTGTGTTCCCGATGGGTGTCGGGTCGAACCTGATTGTCAGGGACGGGGGGCTGCGGGCGGTGGTGGTGAAGCTCAGCCCGCGTGCGTTTGGCGCTATTGAGGTCGAGGGTGATCTGGTCACGGCAGGCGCGGCGGCGCTGGACAGTCGTGTCGCGCTGGCGGCGGCGGATACGGGGCTGGATCTGACGTTCCTGCGCACGATCCCCGGTTCCATCGGCGGGGCGGTGCGGATGAATGCGGGCTGTTATGGCAGCTACACGGCGGATGTGTTTGTGAGCTCAGAGGTGATCTTGCGCGATGGGACGCGGGCGGTGCTGGCCAAGGAAGACATGAGTTTCCAATACCGCCAGTCGGATTTGCCGGAGGGGGCGGTGTTGGTTTCTGCCACGTTCCGCGCGCCGAAGGGCGAGGTGGAGGCGCTGCATAGGCGGATGGAAGATCAACTGGCCAAGCGGGATGCGACCCAGCCAACCAAGGACCGCAGCGCAGGAAGCACCTTCCGCAACCCGGCGGGGTTTTCCAGCACCGGGCAGGCGGGAGACGTGCATGATCTGAAGGCGTGGAAGGTGATCGACGATGCCGGGATGCGCGGGGCGCGCGTTGGCGGGGCGCAGATGTCGGAAAAGCATTCCAACTTTATGATCAATACGGGGGCAGCGAGTGCCGCTGACCTTGAAACCCTTGGCGAGCAGGTGCGGAAAAGGGTTTACGAAAACAGCGGTCTCACGCTAGAGTGGGAAATTATGCGCGTTGGCGAATTCGCCGCCGGTTCAGGCACCGGAGACGCAGAATAAAAGCCGGAAAACCGGCGAAACAACAAACAGGGCCAGCAAAAAGGTCCGGGATAAAGAGGCACGAATTGGGACAGTCGGGCAGGCTTCCCCAGCGTGTAGCGGTGTTAATGGGCGGACCCTCGGCTGAGCGCGAGGTGTCTTTGTCCACGGGGCGCGGATGCTCCGATGCGTTGCGCGCGGCAGGGTATGAGGTGATCGAGGTCGATGCAGGCCCCGATCTTGCTTCCGTTTTGACAGATGTGGCGCCCGATGTGGTGTTCAACGCCCTGCATGGTCGCTGGGGTGAGGATGGCTGCGTTCAGGGGCT
>CAZPXE010000658.1:0-734 GCA_964590545.1 uncultured Rhodobacterales bacterium
CGGGGTCGGGCAAATCCTCCCTCGGCGTCGATACGATCTATGCCGAAGGGCAGCGGCGCTATGTCGAAAGTCTGAGCGCATATGCCCGCCAATTCCTTGATATGATGCAGAAACCCGATGTGGATCACATCGCTGGCTTGTCCCCGGCGATCAGCATCGAACAAAAGACGACTTCGAAAAACCCACGATCGACCGTTGGCACGGTCACTGAGATTTACGACTATATGCGCCTGCTGTTTGCGCGCGTCGGCACACCCTATTCGCCCGCCACCGGCAAGCCGATCGAAGCGCAGCAGGTGCAGGATATGGTCGACCGGTTGATGGGGCTCGAAGAGGGCGCGCGCGGTTACTTGCTGGCCCCGATTATCCGCGACCGGAAGGGCGAATATAAGAAGGAATTCTTGGAGTTACGCAAGCAAGGCTTCCAGCGCGTCAAGGTGGATGGGGACTTCTACGAGTTGGACGAGCCGCCCACGCTCGACAAGAAGTTCCGCCATGACATTGACGTTGTGGTGGATCGTCTGGTGATCCGCGAGGGGTTGGAGACACGGCTGGCGGACAGTTTGCGCACCGCGCTCGACCTTGCCGACGGTATCGCAATTTTCGAGACCGCGCCGAGTGAGGGCGAGCCGGAACGCACCACGTTTTCCGAAAAGTTTGCCTGCCCTGTCAGTGGCTTCACCATCCCGGAGATTGAGCCGCGTCTGTTCTCGTTCAACGCGCCGTTTGGTGCC
>CAZPXE010000658.1:744-1986 GCA_964590545.1 uncultured Rhodobacterales bacterium
ATTGCGACGGGCTGGGGGTGGAGCTGTTCTTTGACGAACGGCTGGTCGTGCCGGACCAAACGCTGAAGATCTATGACGGCGCGCTGGCCCCGTGGCGGAAGGGGAAATCGCCCTATTTCCTGCAAACCATCGAAGCCATCGCCAAGCATTACGAATTCGACAAGAACGCCCGGTGGAAGGACCTGCCAGCCCATGTGCAGCAGGTGTTCCTATACGGCTCCGGCGACGAGGAAATCCCGTTCCGCTATGATGAGGGCGGGCGCGTCTATCAGGTGACGCGCGTGTTCGAAGGGGTGATCCCCAACATGGAACGGCGCTATCGCGAAACCGATTCCAACTGGATCCGCGAAGAATTTGAGCGGTATCAAAACAACCGTCCCTGCGGGACTTGCGACGGCTATCGGCTGCGCGAAGAGGCGCTGGCGGTGAAGATTGCGGGCCTCCATGCCGGGCAGGTCGTGGAAATGCCGATCCGCGAGGCCTATGACTGGTGCCAGTCGGTGCCAGAGCATTTGACCCAGCAGAAAAACGAAATCGCGCGCGCCATTTTGAAGGAAATTCGCGAGCGTCTTGGTTTCTTGAATAATGTTGGATTAGAATATCTTACGCTGTCACGCTCAAGTGGCACGTTAAGTGGTGGTGAGAGCCAGCGCATTCGGCTTGCCTCCCAAATCGGGTCGGGCCTGACCGGGGTGCTCTATGTGCTCGACGAGCCGTCCATCGGGCTGCACCAGCGCGACAATGACCGGCTGCTCGGGACGCTGAAGAACCTGCGCGATCAGGGTAACACGGTAATCGTGGTCGAGCATGACGAGGAAGCGATCCGCGAGGCCGATTATGTGTTCGATATTGGTCCCGGCGCCGGGGTGCATGGGGGCGAGATTATCGCCCATGGCACGCCGCAGCAAATCGCCGCCAGCCCGGACTCGATCACCGGGCAATATCTGACAGGCGCACGCGAGATTGCGGTGCCTGCGACGCGGCGGCCCGGCAAGAAGGGCAAAAAGAAGATCACCGTCAAGAACGCGACGGGCAACAACCTCAAGAACGTCACCGCCGAATTTCCGCTTGGCAAATTTGTCTGCGTCACCGGCGTTTCCGGCGGGGGCAAGTCCACGCTGACGATTGAGACGCTGTTCAAAACCGCCTCCATGGCGCTGAACGGCGCGCGGCAGACGCCCGCACCGTGCGAGACGATCAAGGGGCTCGAACATCTGGACAAGGTCATTGATATCGACCAGC
>CAZPXE010000659.1:0-1978 GCA_964590545.1 uncultured Rhodobacterales bacterium
TGGTGTGATACAGGGGCCGGGGGCCTCTTCGAACACTTTTTGGTGACGGCGTTGCAGCGAGCAGTCGCGCTCGCCCAGATGCACCGCGTTGCCACGCCCGTCGCCGAAGACCTGAATTTCGATATGGCGCGGTTTTTGCAGGTATTTTTCGATATAGACTTCGTCATTGCCGAAGGCGGCTTTGCCTTCTGCGCGGGCGGTCATGAAGGCGCTTTCCATGTCTGCCGCGGTTGCGGCAACTTTCATGCCGCGCCCGCCGCCGCCGGCTGTGGCTTTGATGATGACCGGATAGCCGAAATCTTCGCCGATTTGCTTGGCGGCTGCGAGGTCGGGCACACCGCCATCTGAGCCGGGCACGCAAGGAACCCCAAGGGCTTTCATCGTGTCCTTGGCGGTGATCTTGTCGCCCATAACACGGATATGCTCGGCTGTTGGGCCGATGAAGGTAAGGCCGTGATCTTCGACGATTTGGACGAAACTGGCGTTTTCAGACAGGAAACCATAGCCGGGGTGGATCGCTTCGGCGCCGGTGATTTCCGCCGCTGAAATGATCGACGGAAAGTTCAGATAGCTTTCGGCGGAGGGGGGCGGGCCAATGCAAATCGCCTCGTCGGCCATACGCACATGCATGGCGTCGGCATCGGCGGTGGAGTGGACAGCGACGCTGCCGATGCCCATTTCGCGAGCGGCGCGGATGACGCGCAATGCGATCTCTCCGCGGTTGGCAATCAGGATTTTATCGAACATTGTCAGCGCCTTATTCGACGATAACCAGAGGTGCGCCATATTCGACCGCCGCGCCATCTTCGACCAGAATGCGTTTGACGGTGCCAGCGCTGGGGGCGGGGATGTGGTTCATGGTTTTCATGGCCTCAACGATCAGCAGCGTGTCGCCTTCTTTGACAGTTGCGCCAACGGAGATGAACGCGGGCGCGCCCGGCTCGGCCTGCATATAGACGGTGCCGACCATGGGCGAGGTGACAGCGCCGGGGTGGTTGGCGGGATCGGCCGGGGCGTCTTCGATGGGCGCGGCGGAAGCGGGTGCGGCGGCCGGGGCAGCGGCGGGCAAGGCGGCAGGGGCCGGGGCCGCGGAGGCTACTTGCGTGACGATCTGTTGCTGCTGTCGCGAGACCCGCACATTCAGGCTGTCATCCTCGCCATATTCGCGTTTCACCTGCAATTCGGTCAGATCGTTTTCGCGCAGCAACTCTGCCAGGGCCGAGATGAAGGCCACGTCTGCGTCATGAGTGGTTTTGGTCATGGTGTCCTCGATGGTTCCGCGAACCCGTCTTGGTTGCAGGTTCTGCCTTGGCGCTGGCTTATAATGGAAGCGGCGGGCAGTGAAAAGCGACCTTTGACGGTGCGTCACCTCAAGACTATCTCTGGGCGGCGGAAGAGGTGTGATGATGAATATTGCGATTTGGTTGGAGCAGCAGGCTTTGGCGGACCCGGCGCGAGCTGCGTTGTTTAATGGGCGCGAGCTGGTGGGCGATTACGGCGCGTTTTACCGCCAAGTGATGTCGATTGCGGGGGCGCTGTCGGAGATCGGCATCAAGCCCGGTGACAGGGTTGCGATTTTTATGGCCAATCGTCCGGAGTTTTTGCTGGCCAAATACGGGATCTGGGCGGCGGGCGCGGTGGCGGTGCCAATTAATAACAAGCTGCATGCGCGCGAAGCGGCGTTCATATTGGACAATTCCGGTACGTCGCTGGTGTTCGCCGATGCTGAGCGGGCGGCGGGGCTTGAGGCCATTGGCGTCAACATTCCAATGTGCCGCCCCGGTGGGAACGGGTTTCAGGGGATGGTGGAGTTTCCGCCGCTGGCCGCGCCCGTCCCGCGCACAGCGGACGATTTGGCGTGGCTGTTCTATACCTCCGGCACGACAGGGCAGCCCAAGGGCGTGATGATCACCCACGGAATGTTGATGACTGTCTCGCTTTGCTATCCGACGGATGTGGATGCGCTGAGCGCAGATGA
>CAZPXE010000660.1:0-1977 GCA_964590545.1 uncultured Rhodobacterales bacterium
GTATGCGGACAACGGCGCGATGCAGTTGGTCCGCGCACCTAAACAATTTGACGTGATCCTGACGGACAACCTGTTTGGCGATATCCTGTCTGACTGTGCTGCGATGTTGACGGGGTCTTTGGGCATGTTGCCTTCTGCCTCCCTCGGTGCGCCAGCTGCGAATGGTCGCCCGAAAGCGCTGTACGAACCCGTACACGGATCAGCGCCTGACATCACAGGCCAAGGCAAAGCGAACCCGATTGCTTGTATCCTGTCGTTCGCAATGGCGCTGCGCTATTCCTTTGATCAAGGGGATGAAGCAACCCGTCTGGAAAATGCCGTTGAAAAGGTTCTGGCCGATGGCGCACGCACCGCGGACCTGATGGGGCCAGAAGGCGGCACACCAATTTCTACAACAGATATGGGTGACACGATTTTGGCGGCACTAGACGCCAGCCTGTAAAGGTTCTGAAATTGCGAAACGCGCGGCCCGTTGGTTCACCAGAACCGTCGGGCCATTTGCGTTTTGTAAGGGAGCGAACAATTATATTGAGCCCACAATTACAATCAAAAGTCAGTTTTGATTGATCCAACGATGTTCAATGTTGATTAGGTTTGAACCGCCCCGGGTTTACCGGAGAGTAGAACACTCCAAAGGTGAGCCCTATGACGAAGAGACCACATACCCCCGCCTATCCTGCCGAGCTGCGTGAACGTGGCGTGCGGCTTTTTCGAGAGAACCGTGTCAATTACGCCAGCGATTCATCTGCCTACAAAGCGATTGCCCCGAAGCTTGGCTGTTCGCCTGACAGCCTGCGTGTCTGGTGTCAGCAAGCTGAGCGCGATGACGGCCAGCGCGCCGGACTGACGAGCGAAGAGAAGGATCGTATCAAAGATCTGGAGCGGGAGAACAAGGAACTGCGCCAAGCCAATGAGATCCTGAAGAAGGCGTCTGCGTATTTTGCTCAGGCGGAGCTCGACCGCCCGTTCAAGCGATGATCACTTTCATAGAAGAACACAGAGTGGCCCACGGGGTCGAGCCGATCTGCAGGGTTCTGCCGATTGCCCCATCCACATTCTATGCTCATGCGGCCATTGCGCGTGATCCAGGTTTGGCGTCAGACCGCGCCAAACAGGACGCAATAGATCGTAAGAAGATCAAGGATGCCTTCGATGATAGTGGCAAGCGATATGGCGCGCGGAAAATCTGGCACGAGTTGCGCCGAAACAATCACGACATTGCGCGTTGCACAGTGGAGCGCCTGATGAAAGCTATAGGAATACAGGGTGTTGTGCGCGGTCAAAAGCCGATCACCACCAACCCTGACACCTCCCAGCCGTGCCCGGACGATAAGGTCAACCGCGACTTCACAGCAAGCATGCCGAACCAGCTATGGGTCAGTGACTTCACCTATGTCTCAAGCTGGCAGGGCATGGTCTATGTGGCATTCGTGATTGATGTCTTTTCCCGCTGCATCGTCGGGTGGCGTGTATCAACATCCATGACGACAAGCTTCGTGCTGGATGCGCTCAATCAGGCGATCTGCCAACGAACCCCATCTGGCGCAGATGGCCTGATCCACCACAGCGACCGGGGTAGCCAATACCTGTCGATCAAATACACCGAACGGCTTGCAGAGGCACGCATCGATCCGTCCGTCGGCAGCGTCGGCGACAGTTATGACAATGCCCTGGCCGAGAGCACAATCGGCCTGTTCAAGACAGAAGTCATCGACTTCATAGGCCCGTGGAAATCCGTCGGACAGGTCGAGTGGGAAACCCTGAAATGGGTGAACTGGTACAACACAAAACGCCTACACAGCAAAATCGGATACATCACGCCGCAAGAAGCAGAGGGGAACTTCTATGAAGCCTTGAATGCCGCAGAAAAAGCGGCCTAACATTTGAACCAACATCTCTCCGGTAAACCCGGGGCGGTTCAGGGTGAAAACCGCCATCAGTGATCCAGAAGATGTCGCGTA
This sequence comes from uncultured Rhodobacterales bacterium, assembly GCA_964590545.1. Lineage (GTDB taxonomy): Bacteria > Pseudomonadota > Alphaproteobacteria > Rhodobacterales > Rhodobacteraceae > Aliishimia. The sequence goes on from CAZPXE010000660.1 coordinate 1,962, forward strand.
TCGAGAAATGAGGATA
>CAZPXE010000661.1:0-1976 GCA_964590545.1 uncultured Rhodobacterales bacterium
GACTCCGCCGCCTTCTCCGCCGCCTTCTCCGCCGCCAACTTGGATTCTCAGACGGTCTTCGAATGGGGGCCGCTGTGGGCCGAAGTCGCAGACGCGCAACTTGTCCCGGACTTCTTTGAAACACCCTTGGCGAACTTGCGCGCATTCATGGCCGAACGGCCCGACCTGTGGCGTTTCTGGCTGGATTGGTACGAGGCGATCCTGATCGGAAAACCGTTGGATTGGGGGCTGTCCTTTCGGATCGCCACCGAATTGACCGATGCGGATTGGGAGAAGGGTGGTGACGACTGGGAGGCCAGCGCGTTGCATGTGGCGGAGCGGATTGCGGGGATCAGGGCGGAGTGGGAGGCTGATCTTTTTCCTCAAGTCGAAACCCTTGTTAAGTCAGAGGAAACCGGGCGCTACAATGTGCAAGCGTCGGCCGTCTCGTCCCAAGATCAGCTTGCTTCTGTCATTGACCAAACGCGATTTGCTTTGGAAACGGCATCGCGCGGCAATAGCGGATTGAACCCGTATTGCATCGCCCACCGCTATATTATCCACGCTTGCGAGGTTTGCCCCGAAGACGCCAACATGGTTGAGCATCATTTTTCTTTAGCAGCCGCGGCGTTGGAAAAGGGTCTCGCCAAAGGAAAATACCAAGAAGATGAAGGTATTGAAGAACTGGCGCATAGCCTCAAGCGACATGCGTTGCAGCTTCGGTCGGACCATCCAGAGGTTGGACAAGCTTATGTGACACGCATGGCTCAGTCGTTCCGCGAGCTGGAAGATGATGCGTCAATGAAGCTTGCTGAGGCGACAGGGGAGTACGCCGAGACAACCGAGGGGCGATTGGAACAAGAAACCCGCCTAGATCAGCAAACGCTGGCTTCCGATGAGCCACCCGAGATTAAAGCCGAGGCTCTGAAACGGGTAGCGGGGCGCGCAAGCAAGCAGTCGTTGATGGAGCGTGCGTCAGATGGTGTCAAAGCGGTAGACAAGTCCGGAGGCGTGACAGGGGTGAAGCTGTCGCTGACCGGGTACAAGATTGTTGATCTGATAACGAAGTATTGGCCATTCGGTTAGAAGCGCAACAGAGGGCCGCGCCCGACCTCGGGTGGGCGCTGGGGCGTCAGTTCTGCTTGATTTATGGGTCTCATTTGCCTGTGACGGCATTTCTGAACGCAACCGTTGAAGTGCGCCCTCCCGGGGGGAGGTGGGGCGCGGCCCGGCGCCGCTGCGCGGCTTGATTCCGGACCAAGCGCTCTGCGTTCGCCGTAAGTATTCGTGAATTGCCGCAGCCTGTTCAATCTGTCATACATCTTGACAGCAGGCAGTGGCACGTCAGATCAACTGGTGGCCGTTTGGATATTGAGGCGACGGAGCGATTTATGATCCGGATGATTGTGATTTTGGGCTGTTTGGCGGTGCTGACAGCATGTGGTGACGGGCGCGGCAGTCAGTATTCGAGTGCGCGGGCAAATCCGGCTCCGGCCACTTACATTCCTGTCACGCCCGGTGCGACGCCGGTCTCAGACGTGCCAGCGGGTGCGGTTCCGGTGGAGGTTGTGCCGGAGGGGACGCCGATTGCGGCCAGCGCGGCTCCGGCCCCTGCCACCCCATTGACCAAGCCGGTGGCGGTGACGCCGAATACCGAACCTGTGGCGGTGACGCAGGCAGTGGCCGCGTTGCCCAGAACGCCCGCCGCGCCGGAAGCGGTGACGCGATTTGCAACAGGGCCAATTTACAACGCCTGCCAAGCGGGCGGGCGCAAGGCGGCGTCAAAGGCGCGGTGCGGCTGTGTGCAATGGGTGGCCGATCAGGAGTTGACCGACGGGCAGCAGCGGCGCGGGGCCGGGTTCTTCAAGAACCAGCACGGGCTACAGGAAGTGCGTCAATCGTCTGAGCGCAATGCGGCGAATGGCAAGTTCTGGGACGCGTGGAAAGCCTATGGCCAAAGCGCCGCGCGCCAGTGCAAAGGGACGTGAGGCGTGCCA
>CAZPXE010000662.1:0-1975 GCA_964590545.1 uncultured Rhodobacterales bacterium
TGCCACGCCTGCGCCACGCGCCCATCGCTGTCAATCAGGAATGTCGAACGTTCGATCCCCATGAATTTCTTGCCATACATGCTTTTCTCTTTCCACACCCCGTAGTCTTCGCAGGCCGTGCCATGCTCATCCGAAATCAGCGGTACTTTCAGATCATGTTTGGCGATAAATTTGTCGTGGCTTTTGATACTGTCCTTGGAAATCCCGAACACCTTGGCCCCAGCCTTGTTGAATTCATCAACAAGTTCGGAAAAAGCAATGGATTCCTTGGTGCAGCCCGAGGTATCATCACGGGGATAAAAAAACAGCACAATCGCCTTGTTGCGGTAGTTGCGCAGGGTAACAGTGTCGCCATCCAGCCCGGGGCCTGTTGCAGGCAGGGTAAAGTCCGGGGCAGTTTGTTGAGCGTCGGTCATCGTCAGGAGCCTTATGTGTCGTCGCAATGTTGGACTATGCGAGGTCTTCGGTCCTATCGGGTTCTAGCCCGGCGGCAAGGTGTTTAAACCCGTGGGCGAGTTGAAATACGCAAAAAATTCAACGGCAAAGCCGAAACAGGCGCGCATATCGCCTCGCGCACGAAAAGCAATCCGTTTCGCGCTTCGATCAGTCTTTTATGCTGTGGCGTTTGTGGCTTTGCTTTGCACGGGGGCGCTCCTTTATTTTCTGGACCGCCCTGTTGCTGCGCCTGACTGGGTTCAAACGCGCATCGAAACCCATTTGGCCGAAAAAGCACCCAATCTTGATATCAAATTTGGTGCGATCATTTTGACGGTCCAAAAGGGCTGGCGGCCAATGCTGGAACTGCGCGATGTTCGGTTCGAAGATGGCGGTGGGCGCGAATTGCTCTCGGTCTCGGATTTGCAGGCCACTCTGGCGATGCGCCCTTTGCTGGACGGGCAGGTGCAGCCCAAAGATGTCTCGATGTCCGGTCTGTTTGCAACGATCCGGCGCGGGGTCCAAGGGGAGGTGAGCGTGGTCGTCGCATCCGATGGGGTGTCTGGAGGGCGACAGGCGGCGACGGTACCGGCGCTGCTGAACCAGATGGACGAGTTGTTTGTGGTTCCCGAACTCGCGGCGTTGCGCAGTGTGGATCTTTCGGCTGTGACGCTGCGCTATGAAGATGCGCGCGCGCGGCGCGCCTGGACTGTTGATGGCGCGCGCTTGCGCGTCGAGAGGGATGCTCAGGACCTAACCGCGATAGCCGATCTTGCTTTGCTCTCGGGTGGCGCAGATGTTGCCACGATGCAGGCCAGCTTCACCTCACCCATTGGGGTCGCAAAGGCAGAGTTCGGCGTGACAATCACCGACGTGGACGCGCGCGATATTGCAGCCTTTTCCCCCGCCTTTGGCTGGCTTGATGCGATCCGCGCGCCCATTTCCGGCAGCTTGCGCGGCGGGGTTGCGCCCGATGGCGCGCTGAGTGCGTTGAATGCCACATTGCAAATTTCTGAAGGCGTGCTGCAACCCAGCGCTGATACGCGCCCGATCCCGTTCCAATCCGCACGGACTTATGTGCAGTTTCATCCTGCAACCAGCACGCTTGTTTTTGACGAGTTGTCCGTGGTCAGCGCCTGGGGCTCCGCCCGTGCCGAAGGGGGCGCGACGTTAACCGGGTTGGAGACAGGCACGCTCGACCAGCTTGTGGGTCAGGTGCGCATGTCCGATCTGGTGATCAACCCGCCCGGGATTTATGCCGAACCCTTGGTGCTGGATGGGGCTGAGATGGATTTCCGGCTTTTTCCGGCTCCCTTCCGACTTGATCTGGGCCAATTGCGCCTCGCAGATGGGGACCATTCCTTGCGCCTTCGCGGCGCGCTTGAGGCGGCGCCGGGCGGCTGGGATATCGCCCTGGATGGGCAGATCGACGCGATCACCCCGGCGCGTTTGATCGAGATTTGGCCCGAAAGTGGCGGGCCGCGCTTGCGCGCTTGGCTGGATGCGAACCTCAGTGGCGGGCTGCTCACTGATCTGGACA
>CAZPXE010000663.1:0-1956 GCA_964590545.1 uncultured Rhodobacterales bacterium
AGCCAGTAAATCTGTCAAACCAGAGCCGCAAGATTAATGGGTCCTGAGCCTAGGCAACACCGATCTGCGCAAGCTCTGACAGGTTCTTGACGGGCCATGACGGTAGCGGCTCTTCCACTCCGCGCAAAGTAAGTGGCGTCAGGGGAAGGGGCGCGGCGTCAACGCCAGCGGCTTCGAGCAAGGGGGCCGAAATCAGTGCCTGCACACCCAGTTCCTTGGTTTTTCCCTCAAGCCGACTCGCCGTGTTCACCGCATCGCCAATCAGGGTGCGCGGCGCGCTGCCCGCGGCGCCGATCTCGCCCAAGACAACGTTACCAAGATGCAGTGACAGGCCGATCTTCACCGGGGTAGCGCCCTCAGACCCCAGCGCTTCATTGAACTCTTCCAACGCAGAGCCGATCCCACGTGCGGCGGCCAACCCGGCCTTGGCGGAACTGGCCTCATCCTCGGTTTCGAACACCGCTAACAGACCGTCTCCCATGTATTTGTCCACCGTGCCCCCGGCTTCGCGGATCGCAGGGACAATCGCGTCAAAGAAGCGGTTGAGCAGGAAGACGACGTCATAAGGAAGCTGCCCGGCTGTGCGGGCGGTAAAGCTGCGCATGTCGAGGAAGAGGATCGCCAGTCGCGCCTCTTTGCCCTGACTGGCATGGGCGCGTTGGCGTTTGCCATCCTCGCGGAACACACGATAGACGGTCAGCGCGCTTTCGGGCCGAAGCTGACACGCAAGCCGTGTGCCGGGCGGCGCTTTGACAGCGCGCAAGGCCGCTTCCTCGGCCACGGATGGGGGCGGCAAGACGTCCAGCCCGTCTTCGACAATCACCCGGCACGTCGTGCAACGCCCGCGCCCGCCACACAGTGCCGTATGCGGTACGCGCGCCTCTTGGCTGATCTCAAGCAGGGTGGGGCCGGGGGCCGTTTTGACCTTCGGCCCGTCCACATAGGTCACCCGCAAAGGGCGCTTGCCGGGTCGCCGCAGACGTCGCGCAATAAAAACAAGCGCAGTGATTCCGAACAGTCCAACAACGCCCCAATAGGCGGTATCGGACCAGCGCAGCAAAGCACCAAATTCCGACCCGCTTGGCCAGTTCACGGCCTCTTTGAAAGCGCTTTGCGTGGTGTCATCCGAACTATAGCGCAAAGCGGTGGCGCGGCGTCCTTCTGTGGTAAAACCGGCGAGAGCGAAGACAGGGACAAAAACCGACAGGCCGACATATGCTGGCAAGTATCGCCGCCATCCACCCCACATCGACAGCCAGATATGCACCCCCAAAGCGCCATGCAGCCATGTGACCAAAAGCAGCCCGGCTTGTTTCCAGGCCGATGCTCCGCCCCAGATGAGCCCGCTTAGATAGGTGAGCGTGTCATTGACCGCGAATTGTTGATACGCGCCGCGCGTGAAGATGATGTGAGAGCACAGCAGCAGCGGAATTGCCAACCCGAGGACCATTTGCAACAGGTCCGCACCGCGTATCCGCAAATGCGCCAGCCCCGCCAGCTTGCCAAGCGCCAGAAGCCCGTGCACCGTAAGCGCGCCATATAGAATGAGGCTCCCCGCAGCCGTCCGCGTCACCGCCAGCCGTGCCTGCTGCATCGTATCCGCCGCCTCTGGCCCGATCAGCCCGGCGCCAATGTTCAGGAAATGCAGCAGCACATAAAGATATAGCACCAGCCCGGACGCAATCCGCGCCCGCGTCGCCAAACTGCCGCGCCAAAGTGCGCTCATGGGTGTGTTCTCCTGCCGTGGAAGGCGAGGGTGGCGCGGCGCGGCAGGGGGGTCAAGGGTGGATCAGGCGCGCCGTGCGCTGGATCATGCCAACGCGCGCCTTTGGCTGATTTTATCAACGCGCGCCTTTGGCCAATTGTACCTACGCGCGCCTTCGGCCAGTTAAACCTACGCGCGCCTTCGGCCAATTGTACCTACGCGCGCCTTCGGCCAGTTAAACCTACGCGCGC
>CAZPXE010000664.1:0-1949 GCA_964590545.1 uncultured Rhodobacterales bacterium
TGCACGTCCGGGTGCGCCTTTTCGACCTCATCCAGCAGCACCACAGAATAGGGTTTGCGCCGCACAGCCTCGGTCAGCACCCCGCCCTCGCCGTATCCGACATAGCCCGGAGGCGCGCCTTTCAGGGACGACACTGTGTGCGCCTCCTGATACTCGGACATGTTGATGGTGATGACGTTCTGCTCGCCCCCATAAAGCACCTCGGCCAGCGCCAGCGCGGTTTCGGTCTTACCCACACCAGAGGTCCCGGCGAGCATAAACACACCAATGGGCTTGGACGGGTTATCAAGACCCGCGCGGCTGGTCTGGATGCGCTTGGCGATCATCTTCATCGCGTGGTCTTGGCCAATCACGCGCTTGGCAAGGTGGTCTTCGAGGCTCAGGATCGTCTCAATCTCATCCTTCACCATGCGGCCCACGGGGATACCCGTCCAGTCGCCGACAACGCTGGCGACGGCCTGATGGTCAACGATAGGCATGATCAAAGGCATGTCGCCTTGAAGTTCAACAAGCTCGGCATTCTTGGCCTTAAGCTGCGCCATCAGCGCGTCGCGGTCGATTTCCGGCGCGGCTTCGGCCTCCGCATTGGCCTGCTCACCCTCTGGGCTATCGGTGCCTTCGACTTCCGAGCCGCCCGCGCGCAGTTGCGCCCGCAGGTCGATGATCTCGGACACCAGCGCCTTTTCGGCATCCCAGCTTTCGGTCAAACCTTTCAGCCGCTCTTCTTCCGCCTCTTTCGACGCGGTTACAGCCTCGCGCCGCTCCCCCACGTCGTAACCGGCGGTTTCGTCCCGGTCGATGATCTCCAACTCAGTGGTCAGCGCCTCAATCCGGCGCTGGCAATCGTCCACCTCTGCCGGAACGGCGTGTTGGCTGACCGCGACGCGGGCGCAAGCCGTATCCAACAAGCTAACGGACTTATCCGGCAGTTGGCGCGCGGGGATATAGCGGGCCGAAAGGGTCACACAGGCCTCAATCGCCTCATCCAGCACCTGCACCTTGTGGTGCTTCTCCAGCATCGACGCGATGCCGCGCATCATCAGAATGGCTTTCGGAATCCCCGGCTCATCCACCTGAACAACCTGGAAACGGCGGGTCAGGGCCGGGTCCTTCTCGATGTGCTTCTTATACTCGGCCCAAGTGGTTGCACCGATGGTCCGCAGCGTCCCGCGCGCCAGAGCAGGCTTCAGCAGGTTCGCCGCATCCCCTGTGCCAGCCGCGCCGCCCGCGCCCACAAGCGTATGGGTTTCATCGACAAACATCACGATGGGCGTGGGCGAGCCCTGCACCTCATCAATCACCGAGCGCAGGCGGTTCTCAAACTCGCCCTTCATCGACGCGCCAGCCTGCAACAGGCCCACATCAAGCGCCAGCAAGCGCACATTTTGCAACGCAGGCGGCACGTCGCCCCGCGCGATGCGCAGCGCAAAGCCTTCAACCACAGCCGTCTTACCAACGCCCGCTTCCCCGGTCAGGATCGGGTTGTTCTGGCGACGGCGCATCAGCACATCGACGATCTGCCGGATTTCTTCATCACGGCCCACAATCGGGTCAATCTCGCCGTTGCGCGCCTGTTCGGTCAAATCGGTACAGAACTGATCCAGCGCCTCGGTTTGACCATCGCCCACCTTGCGCGCGCCAGACGCCTCGCCCGGCTCCACACCGCCCCCGGTGACAGAGCCATCCTGCGGCTTCATCGCATCCTCGGGCGAGCCATCGGTGATCGTGTGGAAATCATCGGCCAGAACATCGGGCTTGATGCTGGCAAGCTCCGGCGAAATGCTCACCAGAATATTCTTGAGGTTCGGCGTCTCCAGCATCCCCAAAATCAGATGCCCGGTCCGCACCTGATTGGACGAATACAAAAGCGAGCCCCAGACCCAGGCCCGTTCCATCGCATCCTCAAGGTGAGAGGACAAATCGCTGACCGATGAAGCCCCGCGCGGCAG
>CAZPXE010000665.1:0-1943 GCA_964590545.1 uncultured Rhodobacterales bacterium
TGCAAGAGATCGCAGGCCGCGATGATTTATCGACCGAAGATTTGATTTCACATCCCGCCGTAACCACGCATTTTGAGAGGAAGTTGAGTAGCTTTGCTAAGGAAAGCACCGGGTCGTCGACGCGGATTAGACGGGCACTTTTGATGGCAGCGCCACCATCGCTGGAAAAGGGTGAAGCGACTGATAAGGGATCGATCAACCAACGCGCCACTTTACGTCATCGCGCTGATCTGGTGGCAGAAATTTACGCAGGCTCGTCGCGTGTGCTGGAAGCGAAGAAAGACTAACGATGTTTGAACTGACCGAAGTCGAGCGGACAGCGCTTCTTTTGCAGGCAACACCCGGCTGGGCGGCATTGGCCGAGGCGCATGAGTTGGACGCAGACACCGTAACGGCTGTGCTGGATGAAGCGGCAAAATTCGCCCGCGAAGAACTTCATCAGATTGGCCTTATTGGTGATGAAGAAGGTTGCAGCCTTAAAGACGGTCGGGTCACGACACCCAAGGGGTATCCTGAGGCTTTCGCAGCTATCGCGACAGGTGGTTGGCAGGCGATGGACCTGCCAGATACGCTTGGCGGTCAAGGGTTGCCGACCGTACTTCACACCTCTGCCAGCGTTTTCTTTGAGGCTGAAGCGATGGCTTTTATGATGAGCGCATCGCGCCCAGCTGCGCATTTGATCTACTCCTTGGACGAAGGTGTCGCTGCAGAGTGGTTGCCGAAATTGGCGGCTGGTGAATGGGCGACGACGATTTGTATCTCTGAACCTGGAGCCGGTTCTGACGTTGGCCGCATTCGCACGAAAGCGGTTCAGGATGGCGACGATTGGGTGATCACCGGGTCGAAATGTTGGATCTCTTTCGGGGATCACGATCTGACGTCACGCATTGGTCATTGCATGTTGGCGCGGACTGGGGCGGCCCATGTTGGAACGCGTGGCCTTAGCTTGTTCTTGGTGCCTGATCGGCATGAAGATGGGACGCGCAATGGTGTCAGCGTCAGCCGGATCGAGGAAAAGCTCGGCATCCACGGATCGCCCACGTGCGTGATGGATTTCGAAGGGTCCAAAGGCATCCTTCTGGGCCAAGAAGGACGCGGCATTCAGCAGATGTTCCGCATGATTGAATTGATGCGCCTTCAGACCGCCTGCCAAGGTCTTGGTGTTGCACAACGTGCCGCACGGCTTTCTGTCGATTACGCGATGGACCGTCGGCAAGGAGGCAAACCCGATGCGCCGCCGATGGCGATTATCGAGCATGCGGATGTGCGTCGTCAGTTGATGGTGATGTCCTCGCAAACCGAAGTGCTGCGCGCTTTGGTGCTAGAGGTGTCTGTCTTGCTGGACCAAGCCCGCGCCGGGGATGAAGACGCCGAAAGGATCGCAGCCTTCCTTTTGCCGTTGGCCAAGAACTTTGGCGGAGAGACAGCGTTTAACGCCGCAAGCGGTGCCATTCAGGTCTTTGGTGGCGCTGGATATACCCGTGAATGGCCGGTTGAACAGTTGTTGCGGGATGCACGTATCATCACGATTTACGAAGGCACCACCGGCATTCAAGCGCAGGATTTTCTGCATCGCCGAGTTCTGCGGGATAAGGGCGATACGCTGAACCTGTTCCTCAACCGGGCTCGCGTGGATCTCAAGGACTGTGTTGATATGGCTGCAAGTGCTGAAGCCTCTGCCCTACTCGACCGGTTTGAAGCTTTGTCGCAAGCTTTGCTTATGGGAGATGCAACCTTATCCGCCCCTGACTTGGCTGCGGATGGATATCTGAATGCAGGCTGGGTCGCAGTATCAGCTGTCATGGCTTGCAGGCTGCTAGGTCAGTCAGAGATGGCGCACTTTGGACATTTCCGCCTGCACCAGCTTAGTGCCGAAATGTCGGTGGCCGAAGCCGCCTGCAAAATTCCGCGCAGCCTTATCGAATAGATCTCCACGGCAATGG
>CAZPXE010000666.1:0-1936 GCA_964590545.1 uncultured Rhodobacterales bacterium
TGGGCGTGAATTCGCGAATCGATCTGGCCGCGGCAGAGGCGGTTTTCCAGAACAACGCCCGAACCGAGGCGATGATCGGCGGAGTCACGCTCACGGCGCCTGAGACGATTTACTTTGCCCATGACACGGTGATTGGCCGCGATGTCATCATCGAGCCGCATGTGGTTTTCGGCCCCGGCGTGACCGTAGAGACTGGCGCCACTATTCGTGCGCATTCCCATCTTGAGGGGTGTCATGTCAGCCGCGGCGCCGTGATCGGCCCCTATGCGCGGCTGCGTCCGGGTGCGGAAATCGGCGAGGATGCGCGGGTTGGAAATTTCGTGGAAATCAAGGGCGCGACGCTGGGCGAGGGCGCGAAGGCCAACCATCTTTCCTATATCGGGGATTCCAGCGTGGGGGCGGGCGCAAATATCGGCGCGGGCACCATAACCTGCAATTATGATGGGGTTTTTAAGCATAAAACCGTGATTGGCGCAGGGGCGTTTGTGGGCTCAAACTCGGCTCTTGTGGCTCCGGTGACCATCGGTGCGGAGGCTCTGGTCGCGTCCGGTACAGTGGTGACCAAAGATGTGCCGGATGGGGATCTCGCGGTGGCCCGCGGCAAGCAGGATAACAAAGCGGGTCTGGGCCAACGTTTGATGGGACGGCTCCGGGCGCTCAAGGCCGCTGGCAAGCGCCCCTAGCGCCAATCTCGTTGCATAATGCGAAACCGGCTCAAGTCAATGTAATCTCTGCTGAATTTCCCACCATTTTGACTGCGTTGCCGCAGAGTCATCTTCATGTCGTCTGTATTACGGCGGAAATATGGTTTTTCCGAGATAGAGCTAATTAATCATTTGTTTCGGCACGACTTTTCACATACCCAATAATGAGGGTGGTAAGATGCTGTTAAGTGAGGGCTGGCGTGCCAAAAGACTATATGGGCGAACAGCCCAGCAAGGCATTTGTGGGGACAGGTTTTGCACAGGGGAATGGGTCAGTCACTGCTGATCGCACCTTGGAGACAGATATCATCTCTATAACGCAACGTCTCGGCCAGCTTGGCATTACGCCGCGCCGGATCTCTACCGTTATGAGCGCGCAATTTGCGATCTCTCTCATGATTGTTGTGGATGCGGTGGCGATGTCTGTGCCCACAGATGCGACGCTGCCTGTGTCAGATGTTGAGGCTTTGGCGGCTGAAGCCGACATGCTCCCGCAGGAGACCACCCCTCAGGACCATATCGCCCTGGATGTCCATGAAGGATCAGTTGAGCCGCATGCCGGAGATGTTTGGGAGCCAGATAACGGGCTCACCGTCGAGGCAATTGATGCGCTGCCGACCCATATTGGGGGCAACCCGGTTCTGGTCTCGGATGTTTTGCCGAATGTGATCGAAGAAGCGCCCATCGAATTGAACACCTCTCGTGGTCGGCATTCTCGTGATATGCGCCGGGATGAGACCAGCGTGGACAGCCCCACCTTGTCCGAAGATCTGCCGGAGGTGGAACTCAATTTCAGATCGCCCGTTCGGTCAGAGGATAGCGAAAATGGCCGGGACCCGTTTGGCTCCTTAAATAGTGGGATGTTTGATGCATCGGCAGGCAACACAGCCGGGCTACGCCGTGCGATGTCTGACGATACGATGCCAAAGGCCCGGCCCGATGCGCCGTCCGATGCGCCAAGCTTCGATCTTGCCACGCTTGTGACCGCTGCGGACGAGGCCCCAGAGGCAGAGCCCACCCCCGATGAAGAGACTCCCGCCGCTGACGTGGTCGAGGATGTCACCGAAGATGTCATTGCAGATGATGTTCTGGAAACTGAAGAGCCGGACGTCGAAGAGGACGCTGCTGATCCTGTTGCCGAGGTCCCAGCGGATGACCCTGTTGCTGAGGTTCCTGCGGATGATCCCGTTGCTGAAGTCCCAGCGGATGACCCTGTCGCTGAGGTTCCTGCG
>CAZPXE010000667.1:0-1931 GCA_964590545.1 uncultured Rhodobacterales bacterium
TTGCGCGCGTCGGTTGGCACCCCATCCGCGAACGGCCCGCTTACATCCAGCGACATCTCCGGCCCCGGTGTCAGCGTCAGCCTATCCCCGAAATCCGCAAAAACCACCAGTGAGTCCAGCAGGTGATACCCGTCCGCCCGCCGCCCCGTCACGTGCAGGGTCAGGTTCACCTTGGCCGGGGCCAGAACGGAAATTGCTTCAGTCACAGGCAGTTACCGGGGGGCCTAGTCCCGCGCCACATCCAGAGGAGGCGCGCCTTCTTCGGCCAGCACAGCGTCCAGCCCCACCTCCAGCTTGCGGCGGATACGGTCGGGGTCGGCCTCGCCATCGGTGTCTTCTGGATCGATGAAAGACAACGCACGGTGCCACTGAAATTCCGCTTCGCGCGCGCGGCCCACAGCCCAATAGACATCGCCCAAATGATCATTCACCACCGGGTCCACCGGCATCAATTCCACCGCGCGTTCCATATGCCCAACCGCCTCGTCATAGCGGCCAAGGCGGTACAGAACCCAGCCAAGACTATCGACAATGAAACCACTGTCAGGCTGTGCGGCGACGGCGCGTTCGATCATATCCAGCGCCTCGTCCAGCTTGACCTGCTTTTCCACCAGCGAATAACCGAGATAGTTCAACACCTGCGGCTGACCCGGCTCTAGTTCCAACGCCTTGCGGAAATCGGCCTCAGCCTGCTCCCACAAATCGCGCCGCTCGAACGTGATGGCGCGCGCATAATAGAGGAACCAGCGCCCCCGCGCCTGATCTTCCGGCGTGCGGTCAAGTGCGGCATCATAAGCCTCTGTCGCCGCTTCGAAACTCCGCTCGCCGCGATACACATCGCCCAGCGTCGAATGGATCACCGGCAAATGCCCATGGGTCTGCGCAAGGTTCTTCAGCGCCTCAATCGCTGCGTCCGGCTTGTCCAGCGCGCGCAGCTCGCCAATCCGGCCCAGCTCTGCCGCGTGATAATCCACGTGATCGCGCGGCACGCCCGCAAAGGCATTCATCGCCAATTCATGCTGGTTGAGTTGCCCCAACAATTCCGCAGCCAGCAGCAATGCATCGCTGTGATCCGCGCGCAACGCCTGCGACAGCCGCGCATAAAGCAACGTGTAATCCGGCTGCGCTTCGTTCACCAATGCGGCGGCGATGGAATAATGCACCTCTGCCATCCCATCGAGTGCCGAACTGATATGCGTGAACGGCACCGCTGTATCACCCGCCAACTTCTCCCGTAGCGCTGTGATCCCCGGATCGCGTGCTGGCCCAAAGGCGGCCTCAAGCGAGGCCAGCGCCTCATCATTGCGACCAAGCTGCGACAGGATCTCAGCCCGCGCCATCGCACCTCGGCGCGTGAGTTGCACAAGGCCATCCTGATCGGCGGCAAAAATCGTTTCGGCCCCCGCATAATCTCCGGTCAGTGCCAGCGCCAAGGCTTTGTGATACTTGGCAAACCCGCGCAGCCCTTGCTGCTCGGCCAACCGATCAAACCGGGCAAAGGCAGCTTCGGCATCGCCTTTGCCGATCTCGGCCCAAGCCGACAGCAGCCCGTCGACCAGCGGGCCAATCCCGACCCCGTCTTCCTTGCCCAGATGGGCAATCAACTCATCATATTTTCCCGCCCGCGCCAGATCGGTCGTCAGCACCATCTGCCCAACCTGAGAGCCGAGGCCGCGCTGCGCCATCGTTTTGGCCACGGGCAACGCCCGTTCAAATTGCCCCTGCATCAGCTGCGACAGGGCCACCGATTCCATGATATCTGCATTGCCCGGATCACGCGCCAAAGCGCGGGTGTAATACGCCGCCGCTTCGGCGTAATCATGCCGCTGCTCCGCCTGCCGCGCCGCCAGATAGGCTCCGGAAAAACTCGCCGCAGGGACGCTTGTCGCCAGAACACCCAACGCCAATCCCACAAATGCAGATTTCACAAA
>CAZPXE010000668.1:0-1930 GCA_964590545.1 uncultured Rhodobacterales bacterium
GCGCATATCTCGTCCAAACACGCGATGGTGCTGGGCATGATCCCCGACGCGCCGCTGGACAAGGTGACAAGCGCGGGCAACGCCGCTGGGACGGGCGCGCGGATTGCGCTGTGCAATATCGGTGCGCGGGCTGAGATCGAGCAAACGGTGCATGAGATTACCAAGGTCGAAACCGCCATCGAGCCGAAGTTTCAGGAGCATTTCATCAACGCGTCCGCCATCCCCAACTCGGTCGATCCGTTCCCGGTGCTGAACGCGCTCGTCAGCCTGCCGGATGTCAGCTTCAACTCCGGAGGCGATACCGAAGGGCGGGGCGGGCGGCGGCGGAGGCGGCGCGGATGAGCAACGCAGATCAAGCAGAGTTCTGGTCGGGCGCGGCTGGTCAGACATGGGTTGCCAATCAAGCCGCTATGGATGCGTTGCTGCAACCCGTTCTGGACGCGGTGCTTGAGGTCGCGGATTTGCAGCCCGGCGCGCGGGTGCTGGATATCGGCTGCGGAACCGGCGCAAGCGTGGCCAATGCGGCTCAGCTTGTGGGGCCGGAGGGGCATGTGACCGGGGCCGATATCTCGCCAACGCTTCTGGCGCTGGCCGAGGAGCGTCTTTCCGGTTTTTCCAACACCTCGCTGCTTGAAGCCGACGCGCAAAGCGCCGCGCTGCCGGGGCCGTTCGATGCGATGATCTCGCGCTTCGGGGTGATGTTTTTCAATGATACCGCTTCCGCTTTCTCAAATATTGCCAGCTACTTGCGCCCCGATGCACCGCTAACCATGGCCGCTTGGGCCGACGTCGCGCAGAACCCCTATTTCATGACCGCCGCCGGTGCGGCGAAGGCGGTGCTGGGGGATATGCCGAAGACTGACCGCAGCTTGCCCGGACCCTTTGCCTTCGAAAAGCCAGAGCGTGTCCAGCGCGACTTCGCGGCTGCTGGGCTGACGGACGTACACATCGACACGCGCAACATCCCCCTGACACCGCCCGTCGATGCCGATGCGCTTGCAGATCTGTTGATGCAAATCGGCCCCGCAGGCTCTGCGGCGACCAAGATGGGGGCCAGCACGGAGCAGGTCGCTGATATCCGCGCTGAACTTGTCGCGCGCTTTACCCCGCTGCTGGCTGAGAATGACGGCGCCATCCCCGCGCTGATCCATATCATCACCGCGCGCGCTGCTGGCTAGCAAGGTTCAAACGGTTGAATGCCAAATGGGGTGTTCAGAAGTGCCGCCCCGGGGGGGCGGACCGGCGCGAGCGCAACAGTGCCTGTTGCGCGGGTGCTTAGTTCGTAGCGCTGCAAATTGTTAGGTTTGACGGCAATGCGTTTTGATCCCGTTCCCGCTTGCCTCCCCCTGCAAGGTCGCATAACCGCAGCGCATGGCCCGTAAACCTGATCCTGATGAGGTCCTCGCGACCGTCACCGCTTCGCTGCCCCGCCGTTGGATGGGGATTGGGGCGATGGTGTTTCTGGGGGTGATCCTGATCTATATCGCCATCGCGCGACCCCCCTCCTTTGGCTGGACGATTTTTCTGCTGGTGTTGGGGGTCGGCTCGCTAATGCTGGGCGACAAGATGCGCCGCTCGACAAGTCGGGTGATCGAACTGACCCGGACGGAGTTGCGCGACAACACGGGCGAAGTGATCGCACGGGTCGAGGATGTGGTGAATGTCGACCGGGGCTTTTTCGCCTTCAAACCGTCCAATGGCTTTCTGATGAGCACCCGCACCCCCGCCGGGCCGCGCGTCTGGTATCCGGGTATGTGGTGGCGGGTTGGCAAGCAGATCGGTGTGG
Organism: uncultured Rhodobacterales bacterium; assembly: GCA_964590545.1. Classification (GTDB taxonomy): domain Bacteria; phylum Pseudomonadota; class Alphaproteobacteria; order Rhodobacterales; family Rhodobacteraceae; genus Aliishimia. The sequence continues at coordinate 1,787 of CAZPXE010000668.1, forward strand.
GCGGCGTGACGCCCGGCTCGCAGACCAAGATGATGAGCGAGATGCTGAGCGTGATGATGGCCGAGCGGGACGGGGATATCCCCGAGTGAGCCAGTAACAGCCCCGTTTGAGGTTACCCATGGGTAACCGTTAATTTAACTTTTC
>CAZPXE010000669.1:0-1928 GCA_964590545.1 uncultured Rhodobacterales bacterium
AGGGGTGGCGCAATCGCGCCGCCCCGTGGGGGCGGAACGGCGCGAGCGCAACGGTACCCGTTGCGCGGAACATCGCTTCGAAGAACTGTTTCAGGATTTTGGGCCATAGGCGCTAATCATGCATCCCCCCTTGCACGCCCTCCCCCTTCCCTCCAACACTTGCCCCAACGAACAGACGGAGGACACATCCATGCCCAAACATGGCGGTGAATTACTGGTGCAAAGCCTTGTCGCGCTGGGCGCGCGCAAAGCGTTCGGCGTGCCGGGCGAAAGTTATCTGGCGGTGCTCGACGCGTTACATGACACGGGCGGGGCGCTCGATTTCGTCAATTGCCGGAACGAAGGTGGGGCCAGTTTCATGGCCGCCGCGTGGGGCAAGCTGACTGGCCAGCCGGGGATTTGCATGGTCACGCGCGGTCCGGGCGCAACGAATGCCTCCATCGGCGTGCATACAGCGATGCAAGACAGCGCGCCGATGATCCTGTTTGTTGGCCAGATCGGCACCGGGATGCGCCACCGCGAGGCGTTTCAAGAGGTGGACTACAAAGCCGTCTTCGGCACGATGGTCAAATGGGCCGTAGAGGTGGACGACGCCGACCGCCTGCCCGAACTGCTGGCGCGCGCGTGGAAAACCGCGCTGTCCGGGCGGCCCGGTCCGGTGGTGGTCGCACTGCCCGAAGACATGCTCTCGGCCCCCGCAACAGCCGCGCCGCTCACTGGTCCGGCGACATTCACAAAGCCCATTTGCAGTCCCGAGGATGTCGACGCAGCGCGGGCGATCCTTGCGAATGCACAACGCCCCCTGATCCTTTCTGGCGGGTGCAATTGGAGCGCAGAAGGCTCTGCCGCACTCCAATCATTCGCCGAAGCCTCGGACATCCCGGTCGCTTCCATCTTCCGTTACCAAGACCAATACGACAATTTTTCCAACACCTTCTGCGGCGAAGCAGGGGTCGGCATGATGCCAAACGTGCGCGCGCTGATCTCTGGCGCGGACGTGATCCTCGCCCTTGGTAACCGCTTTGGCGAGAATTCGACCGACGCTTGGACCCTGCTTGACGTGCCGCACCCGAAGCAACGGCTGATCCATGTGCACGCCTCCGAGGCGGAGCTTGGCAAAATCTACCAACCAGAACTGGGTATCCAATCCGACCCCAGTGCCTTCGCCCAAATGCTCAGCAAAACCCCTATGAAGGGCGATTGGGCCGCATGGCGCGCCGATGCGCGCGCGGCGTGGGAGGCAAGTTTCGAGCTTGGCGATCTGCCCAGCCCTGTCGATATGGGCAAAGTGACGGCCTATCTAAATGACATGCTGCCCGAGGATGTGATCCTGACCAACGGCGCCGGGAATTTCGCCGCTTGGCCCAACAAGTTCTTCAAATACGGACCCAAGGCGCGGCTGCTGGCCCCGCAATCCGGCGCGATGGGGTACGGCGTGCCCGCCGCCATTGCGGCCAAAATCGCGGACCCGTCCCGGCGTGTGGTGTGCTTTGCTGGGGACGGAGACTTCCAGATGAACTGCCAGGAACTCGCCACCGCCGCCCAACATGGCGCACAACCGATCATCCTGATCCTGAACAACGGCATTTATGGCACTATTCGCGCACATCAGGAAAAACACTATCCCACCCGCGTGATCGGCACGGACATGAACATCAATCCCGACTTCACCGCCCTCGCGCGCGCCTACGGGTTTTATGGCGAGCGGGTCGAGGCGACGGAAGCTTTCGAAGCAGCCTTCGCCCGCGCGCTGGCCTCGGAGACTGGCGCTGTGCTCGACCTGAACATCTCGCCCGAAGCGCTGACCCCGCGCGTGCCCCTCTCGGCCATTCGAGCGGCGGGGCTAAAGGCACAAGGCGAGCCTGCGGAATAACCCAGCAAACTCCTGTTCAAGACGATAATCGTTGTCGAGACGCGTTCATTCTCCA
>CAZPXE010000670.1:0-1927 GCA_964590545.1 uncultured Rhodobacterales bacterium
CCAAGCCCGGTTTTGGAAGAAGCAGAGCCGATAATCACCTGTTCTGCCTCGAAAAATCCGTTGTCTTGCAGGAAATCCATCAACAAATAGGACGTCGCCAGCAGCGGTTGCAGCAGCGCGCGCAGATCGTCTTGGTCGGGCTGGCCCGGCTTCACCTCGCCATAGCGGTTATAGACGGCGGGCAGCTCGGCGCGGTGCTCTGCGATATCAACAATTGCGCCGTGTGTGTCACGCTCCGGGGTCAGCACCACCTCGGACGCCAGCGGCCAGAACCCGTAAAGCAGCGCGCCCGGCTCAAGCCCTTCGGCGCGGCTCTCGATGACTTCGGCAGTCCCCCAGACAGGCAGCAGCCCCTGCCCGTCCACGCCGCTGGGGAAGAACTTCCAATAGCCGATGATGAAACCAGTGGCGGCATAGGTGATGTTATTCGCCGTCAGCGCGCAACGGCGCAGAGCCGTGCGGACCTGGCCAGGGGCAAGCTCGGGTCGTAGCCCATCCGCCACCTGTGTTTGCGTGATATCTGCCTGATCGACCAATAGCTGCATGATGCGCCCTCCCGTTTCCGGCAAGGCTACGCCGCGCGCGGGCAACAGCGCGAGAGGAACGCCGCGTCAGGACAGCTAGTGCAGGGTCAATTCGCCGACCACGTTGCGCCATTCTCCGCTGGAAAGCATCTTGCGATGGGTGAAACGCACGGAATGCAGCGGGCCTTCGATCTCGTCCTGCCAAAACGCGATGAACTTAAACAGCTTCGGATGATCCGGCGCGAGGTCGTATTCCTGCCAGATGAAACTGTTCAGCACATGAGTATAGTCGGGCATATGATAGTACAGCTCAGCCGTCGTCAGCCCATAGCCCTTCAGCATCAATTCGGTTTCGCTCAATCCTTCGGCACATTGCATCGATCCACTCCAATTTCTTGCCTATGCGCTTGAGTTTCGCAGAGAGAAATTACTTTTCAATGAAAACAATATGTTGGCACTGTTCCTGCGTGGCTGCCAAGTTTGGAGAGGCGCAGTGATTGCACCCCATCTATGCTTTCTGATAGGATGAACCGCAAGATATAGACGCGCGCCAACAGACAGGCAGATCACGTGAACGACACGCCAGAACCCCCTGAAAACACAGACGATTCCGAGCGGCCAGAGCGCCCGGTCTATGACGGTCCGACCGTTTCGATCGAGGCGGAGATGAAGACGTCGTACCTCGACTACGCGATGTCGGTGATTGTCAGCCGCGCCATTCCCGATTTGCGCGATGGGTTAAAACCTGTGCATCGGCGCATCCTGTACGCGATGCATGAGACCGGGAATTCCCACGACAAGTCCTATCGCAAGTCCGCCCGACCCGTGGGCGATGTGATGGGTAAGTACCACCCGCATGGGGATTCGGCGATTTATGACGCGCTTGTGCGGATGGCGCAGGATTTCTCAATGTCGCTGCCGCTGCTGGATGGGCAAGGCAATTTTGGCTCGATGGACGGGGATAACCCCGCCGCGATGCGCTATACCGAAGTGCGGATGGATAAGCCCGCGGCCTATCTGCTGGCGGATATCGACAAGGATACCGTTGATTTCCAAGACAATTATGACGGCAAGGACCGGGAACCCACCGTTCTGCCGGCCCGCTTCCCCAATATGCTGGTCAATGGCGCGGGCGGGATCGCGGTTGGGATGGCAACGAATATTCCACCGCATAACCTTGGTGAAGTGTGTGACGCGACGCTGGCGCTGATTGAGGACCCCGATCTGTCCTCGGAAGCGCTGATCGAATACGTCCCCGGCCCCGATTTCCCCACAGGCGCCATCATGCTGGGCCGCTCTGGCGCGCGCAAAGCCTATCTTGAAGGGCGCGGCAGCGTCATCATCCGCTCCAAAACGCGGGTGGAGGAGATTAGGAAAGACCGCTACGCCATTGTAATTGATGA
>CAZPXE010000671.1:0-1921 GCA_964590545.1 uncultured Rhodobacterales bacterium
TAACATCAAGAACGGCGAATCCTGTTGGGACAAAAAGTTCATCCCGCCGCGCTGCATTACGAAGAGGTGCAGGAGGCGATGGATGGCGCGCCCAATGATCGCTGTGCTGAGTTGCTGGATCCGGTGATCCGCCCGCTCTATGCCGCCTATGCTGCGCTGGTGGAGGCGCGCAAGCGGCGGCAACCGCTGGATCTTGATCTGCCCGAGCGGCGGGTGGAACTGGACGACGAAGGCACCGTGCAATCGGTGCGGTTCAAAGACCGGCTCGACGCGCATCGCCTGATCGAAGAATTCATGGTCCTTGCCAATGTCGCCGCTGCCGAGACGTTGGAGGCGAAGCAAACCGACCTTTTGTACCGCGTCCACGAAGAGCCGCCCCCCGAGAAGCTGGAAAGCCTGCGCGACACGGCGGAGGCGGCTGGGTTCACACTTGCCAAGGGGCAGGTGCTGAAGACAGCGCATCTGAACAACCTGCTCAATCAGGCGGCGGGCAAGGATGAGGCGGAGTTGATCAACCTCTCGACCCTGCGCGCGATGACGCAAGCGTACTATAGCCCCAAGAATTTCGGGCATTTCGGGCTGAGTTTGGCGCGTTATGCCCACTTCACCTCGCCCATCCGGCGCTATGCCGACCTGATCGTCCACCGCGCGCTGATCACGGCGCATGGCTGGGGCGAGGATGGGCTGACCGAGCGGGATATCGAGAAGCTGGAGGCGACGGCCACCCATATTTCAGACACCGAGCGCCGTTCGATGATGGCGGAACGGGACACGACGGACCGTTACCTCGCGGCGTATCTGTCAGAGCGGGTCGGCAACGAATTTGCCGGGCGTATCAGTGGGATCGCGCGGTTCGGGGTGTTTGTGAAGCTGGACGAAACCGGGGCCGACGGGTTGATCCCTATGCGCAATCTGGGGCGCGAGTATTTCCACTTTGACCGGGATAGCGGCACACTGATGGGCGCGGATACCGGGACGGTGATTCAGATTGGCCAACGGGTGTTGACCCGGCTGACCGAGGCGGCGCCGGTTACGGGCGGGCTGGCTTTGGAACTGCTGGAACTGGAAGACGCCAAGATGCCGTCCGGCCCCAAACCTTCGCGCAAAGCGCGGCGATCGGGGCCGAAACGCAAGGCGGCGAAGGCCAAGGCCAAGAGTGCCAAAGTGAAGCGAAAGGTGACGCGGCAGCGGAAGTGACGTCAGGCGGGGGGCTCGGTGCCAAAGGCCGAATCGACGCGCGCGCACCAAGCCATCAGTTCCGTGTCTTTGGAAACCCGTTCGGACAGCTCCGTCGTACCGGGAGACTTTGCCAGCCCTTCAACGAAGGGTGCGATGCTCGCATCGGCGCGGGTGGGGGTTTCGCCGAACAAGAACGGTTTGTCGCCGAGTTGCACGGATATGGCGCTCAGGTCCTTCTCGGCTCGCGCCATTCGTTCGGGCCAGCCCAGCCGCCCCAGCCCTTGCGACTGCATCCCCTTCAGCATGGTTTTGCGAAGCTGGCCGGTGATCACGCCGCGCAGAAGCTTTGGGATTTCGTGAAAATAGGCGTCGCGGACGATGGGCCAGACCTCGGGCCGCTCCCAGCGGTCGAGGGCTTGCAGGAAGTAAAGGTGCTCTTCCGCCATTCGGGTAAGGGCGTGTGACGTGGCGCGGGCCTGTGCGTCGAGGTTCGCATCTAGGTCAGTGCCGTGTTTGGCGAGGTAATCCGCGATATTGTCACTGCCGGCAATCAGCCGCTCTGGGCTGCGGAGCACGGGCAATTTGCCGTTTGGCATCTTGCGCGGGTCGTTCAAATCCTCGCGTTTCCATGGCAGGCCGGAGCCGTTCAGCAGGTAAATCGCTTTGACACAGAACGGGCTTGCTGCTGCTTGACCGAATTGCGGGGGGAAGGTGATGAGGGTGAGCATGTGGCAATCCTTGT
>CAZPXE010000672.1:0-1913 GCA_964590545.1 uncultured Rhodobacterales bacterium
CTTCAACAAGTCCCACGCGGCGGCCTATGCGGTGGTCAGCTATCAGACCGCGTGGCTGAAAGCGAACCACCCGGTTGAGTTCATGGCCGGGGTGATGAACTGCGACATCCACCTGACCGACAAGCTGGCGATTTACTTCGAAGAAGTGCGCAAGGGGCTGGACCTGCCGTGGGCGCCGCCATGTGTGAACCGCGCGCAGGCGACCTTTGATGTAGAGCACGGCACGCTGCTTTATGCGCTGGGCGCGCTGAAGAATGTCGGCGTGGAGGCGATGAAACTGATCGTTGAGGCGCGCGAGGACAAGGAATTTGTCACGCTGTTTGATTTCGCCCGCCGCGTTGACCTGAAACGGGTTGGTAAGCGGCCGTTGGAGATGCTGGCCCGCGCCGGGGCGTTTGACGTTCTCGACCCGAACCGGCGGCGGGTGTTCGACAGTCTGGATGCGCTAAGCGCCTATTCCGGGGCGATCTTTGAGCAGAAAAACTCCAATCAGGTCAGCCTGTTCGGCGAAGCGGGCGATGATCTGCCGGAACCGCGCCTGTCGCCGGTGAATGACTGGCTGCCCGCTGAACGGCTGAGTGAGGAGTTCAAGGCGGTGGGCTTCTATCTGTCAGGCCATCCGCTCGACGATTACATGGGGCCGCTTAAGCGCAAGGATGTAAACACGCTGGAGCATGTGACCGCCAAGGCGGAACGCGCGCCGCTGGTTGCAAAGCTGGCGGGGGTCGTGGCCGGGGTACAAATCCGCAAATCGGCGCGCGGTAACCGCTTTGCTTTTGCCCAGCTGAGCGATCCGACGGGGGCCTATGAGGTCACGATTTTCGCTGACACGCTGGAGGCTGCGCAGGATCAGCTTGTGACGGGCAATCAGGTCGTTGTGACGGTGGAAGCGAATATGGAAGCCGATCAGCTCAAACTGCTGGCCCGCTCTGTCGCGCCGATTGACACGATTGTTGCCGATGTGGGCGGCATGGGCCTGAAGGTGTTCATCGAGGAGGCCGGGGCGGTTGCGATGGTGCAATCGGTACTGGATGGCGCACGGCAGGCGGCGGTGGTGAAGGCCTCGAAAGGCCCTGTGCAACTGTGTGTGATGGCGGGCGATCTGGGCGAGGTCGAGATTGATCTGGGCGAGGATTTCCCCGTGAATCCGCAGATCAAAGGCGCGATCAAGAGCCTTGGCGGCGTGCTGGACGTGCAGGATATCTGACCCGCGCACGCGCGCGTTTTTGCACGCGTGAACAATGATGTTGGACCTGCGCGCGCGATTGGGTTATCCACAGCCAACGGACGGGGACTATTAATTTGCGAATAACAGCAGGGACATTGCTGGCATGTGCCTTTCTGGCAGGTTGTGGCGATCCGCTGGATCGGGTCGGCAAGCTGTCAGACGAGACGCTTGGGCCGAATGGGATGACGCGCGAAGTGGCGGCGTCTCCTGAAGAAGTGCAGCGTGCAGAGGGGGCCGTGTTTGGTGGCCTGTTCCGCCGGTCGCGGGCGGAGCCGGTCGCGCCAGATGTGCCGGATGTGCCGGATGTGCCGGAGGCTTTGGCCACTGAGGCGGTTGTCACGGCGGATACCGAAACAGGCGTTGACGGTGACTTGGTCCAGCCGGAGGCTGTTGCGGTTGCTGTTCCAGAGGATGCGCCCGCGCGGCGTGGGCTTTTGGGTATTTTCCGCCGGGCGGATCAGGCCCCGGCCTCGGACACTGCGGTGGACACGGCAGTGGCCGAAGCGTTGGAGCCGCAAAGCGCCGCCGAGGCGACCGAGATTGCCGAGAGCGAAATTGTTTCGCAGGCCGAGCCAGTCCAAACCGCTGCCCTTGAACCCGCGCCAGAACCCGAAAAGCGCCGCGGCCTGCTTGGCCTGTTCGCCCGCGCGGATGATGGAGACGTGCAAGAGGTTGTAACCCGCGC
>CAZPXE010000673.1:0-1909 GCA_964590545.1 uncultured Rhodobacterales bacterium
GCGACGTTGCTTTACCTTGGTGTGAAGCGGGATTGGTCCAAGCCGGATGCCAATGCGGGCAACCAATATGCCAACATAGATGCCTGACGCGCTGGCGCAGGCTCTGGCGCTGCCGGGGCTTGGCTGGTTGATCGGGGCAGTTTTTATCGCCGGAATCGTGCGCGGCTTTTCGGGCTTTGGCACGGCGATGATTTACTTGCCTGTCGCGGCGACGGTGCTGGACCCGATCTGGGCAATCCTGACGCTGGTGGTGTTTGATCTCTTCGGCCCGGCGGTGATCGCGCCGCGTGCGGTGCGCGATATGCATCTGCCGGATTTGGGCTGGCTTTTGGTCGGCACGGCGGTTGGGCTGCCCTTTGGTCTGAGCCTTCTATTCGTGATCGCGCCGGAGACGTTTCGACTGGTTGTCTCTATCGTGACGCTTTTCCTGCTGGTCTGCCTGATAGCGGGCCTGCGTTATCCCGGTGCGCTGCGGCGGCGGGTGCTGGCGGGGGCCGGGGCGCTTGGCGGAGCGCTCGGCGGGGCGGCGGGCGCGGCTGGGCCGCCGGTTATTTTCCTCTTTATGGGCAGTGGTTTGCCAGCCGCGCGGGTGCGGGCGACGATCACTCTGTTCCTGCTGGCCTATGACGTGATCCTGCTGGGCGTGTTCTGGGGCACCGGGCGGTTGGACTTTGTGCCACTTTCGCTGGGGCTGCTGCTGAGCCTGCCGAATGCTGCGGGAAATTTTTGCGGTGCATTGCTGTTCCGCCCCGGCTATGAACGCGCCTATCGCTACACCGCCTATGCGGTGATTGCCTGCTCGGCTTTGACCGGGCTGCCGATTTGGGGATAGGGAAGCTGCCATGCGCCTGAACGAAGTGGACTATACCGACGCTGAGCCGATTGACGGTTACGGGCCCGGCTTTTTCCGGGTCGGCGGGCGTGTGCATCAGGGCGGTGTGCTTTGTGCTGGGTCGGGGACCGAAAGCTGGGCTGGTTACGACGCGCTCGATTGCCTGCTGGCGCTTGCCGGGCAGGTCGACGTGCTGTTCATCGGCACCGGGGCCGACACGCGCCATATCCCGGCCGCGTTCCGCGACGCGCTGGAAGAGGCGGGGATCGGCGTTGAGGCGATGTCTTCTCCTGCCGCTGCACGCACCTATAATGTGCTGCTGAGTGAGGGGCGGCGGATTGCGGCGGCGCTGATCCCGGTGTGATGCGTGCTTGATCCGAAGGGGCTTTTGCCCGGCGTGGCAATAGGTTACGCCTAGTCCCAAGATGTTGACATTGACCGATCTGGCCGTCGCGCGCGGCGGTGTTCCGGTGCTGGCCGGGATCCGGGCCGAGCTGCGGCCCGGTCAGGCGTTGATCCTGCGCGGGCCGAATGGCTGCGGAAAGACCACGCTGCTGCGCACGCTGGCGGGGTTGCAGCCGCCGCTGGCTGGCGAGATCGGCGGCGACCTTGAACAAATCGCCTATGCCGCACATTCCGATGGGTTGAAATCCATGCTGACAGTGGCGGAAAACCTGTCGTTCTGGGCAGATATTTTCGGCACCTCCGGCATTGATGCGGCATTGAAAGCCTATCAATTGGAACCGCTCCGGGACCGGCTGGCGGGTGCGCTTTCGGCGGGGCAAAAGCGGCGTTTGGGGCTGGCGCGGATGCTGGTGACGGGGCGCGCGATTTGGGCGATGGATGAGCCGACGGTGTCGCTCGACGTGGACGCGGTGGCGATGTTCGCACAGGCCGTGAAGGTGCATCTGAGCGCGGGCGGCGCGGCCATTGTCGCCACCCATATCGACCTTGGCCTGCCCGATGCGGAAGTGTTGGACGTGTCGCAATTCCGCGCGGCTGCCGAAGCGGTGACCTCTTCTGACGAGGCGTTCTTATGAGGGCGCTGCTCGCTCGCGACCTTAAGCTGGCCTTCCG
>CAZPXE010000674.1:0-1907 GCA_964590545.1 uncultured Rhodobacterales bacterium
CCACGACGGCCACATCCACTATGACGGCACGCCCGAACTCATGGCCGATTACGCCGTGATGGCCCGCGACAGTGGCGCGCGGATTGTTGGCGGTTGCTGCGGCACGACGCCCGAGCACCTCGCCCATATGCGCGAGGCGCTGGATACCCGCCCGCGCGGCGCTGTGCCCAGCCTTGAGGCTATTGTTGAGGCGCTGGGTGCGTTCAGTTCTGCCAGTGATGGCACCGGCGAAGACGCCGAGGCGAAGCCTGCGCGCCGCTCCCGTCGCCGGCGCCCCGCCGCGTGAAATGTTCGGCATGAGGCGCGGCTCGACCGCACGTCACGTCAGAGTAAAGAACCTCAGAATAAAGACATTTGCCGCGCATCACGGCCCCGCCGGACGCGGGCGGGCGGGGTGAAGAGATCACAGCGCAACGGCGCTCCCGCGCTGCGCAGCCCGAACCGCTTTAAGGCCAGTTGAAACCGCATCTGTACCATGTCCGCATAATGCCCTTCCCCCCGCATCCGATGACCCCACCGCGCATCATAGTCCTTACCGCCATGCATCTCGCGCAGCCGCGCCATGATGCGCGCGGCCCGGTCCGGGTAATGCTCGGCCAGCCAGTCTTGCCACAGGCCCGACACCTCGCGCGGCAGGCGCAGCATGATCCAACTTGCCGTGGTCGCGCCCGCCTCGGCTCCGGCTTGCAGGATCGCTTCCAGTTCCGGGTCCGTCAGCGCGGGCACCATTGGCGAGGCCATAACCCGCACTTCGATCCCCGCCTTGACCAGCCGTTCGATCATCTTCAAGCGCCGGTTCGGGCTGGGCGCGCGCGGCTCCATCTTGCGGCACAGATCCCGGTCCAGTGTGGTGATCGAGATCCCGACGCGAACCAGTCCCGCCGCCGCCATCTCAGCCAGAATATCAATGTCACGCTCAATCAGCGCGCCTTTGGTTACGATCGCCACCGGGTGGCGCGCATCGCGCAACACCTCAAGACAGCGCCGCGCGATTTCCAAATCCCGCTCAACCGGCTGATACGGGTCGGTATTGGTGCCAATCGCAATTGGTGCGACACGGTAGCCGGGCGCGCCCAACTCCCAGGCCAGCCGCTCTGCCGCGTTGGGCCGGGCAATAAGCCGGGTTTCGAAATCCAGCCCCGGCGAAAGGCCGAGATAAGCGTGGCTCGGACGGGCAAAGCAGTAAATGCACCCATGCTCGCAGCCGCGATACGGGTTGATCGCGCGGTCAAAGGGCAGATCGGGCGAGCGGTTATAGCTGATAATGCGCCCCGCCTGCTCCATCCGCACATCGGTTTGCAGCCGGGGCAGGTCGCTGTCATCCCGCTGCCAGCCATCATCAACCGCCTCGCGGCCATGCGCCTCAAACCGGCCCGGAGCGTTGGTCAGCGCACCGCGCGCCTTGGGTTGATCGGAGAATGCCGCTTTCATAGGTGCAAATTAGAACATAATGAGAACAAATACCACTACAAATCCCTTCGCACCTGCAGCGAAGCCCCTCAAACCACTGTGATTTTAACAAACTGGTCGCGCGCGGTGCTGCCAGTGTCGTTTTATGCACAGAGTTTGCAGCAAACCTGACCCAAAGCGGAATTAAGCAGCGGCGCGACCTGCCCAGCAAAAGGAAGAAACCCATGTCCGACGAAGAAGACGATATCATCCTCTCTGAACTGGATGACGAAGAACTTGTTCAGCAGATGTTCGACGACCTCTATGACGGTCTCAAGGAAGAGATCGAAGAAGCGGTGAACATCCTGCTCGAACGCGGGTGGGTGCCATATGACGTTCTGACCAAAGCGCTGGTGGGCGGTATGACCATCGTGGGCAATGATTTCCGCGATGGTATCCTGTTCGTGCCCGAAGTGCTGCTAGCCGCCAATGCGATGAAGGGTGGCATGGCCATTCTG
>CAZPXE010000675.1:0-1903 GCA_964590545.1 uncultured Rhodobacterales bacterium
GTCGGCGTTAGTCGGCAATCTCGGCGACCGCCGCTGTCACAGCCGCTTGCGTCAGGTCAAAATCCGCCTCAGTCAGGGCAAGGCTGGGGTAGCATTTGCCCGGGGATTTGAAGATGCCGTTCTCGCGCAGCACTGTGTTATAGAGGCCATTGCGTGTCAGATCAGCGGCTTGGGTGTCGCGGTAGCTCAAGACGTCACGGTCCAGAAACACCACATCGAACAGCGTCGGATCGCCGACGATGCGGTGGGGGATGCCCGCCTCTGTCAGCGCCTCGGTCTGCATCTGTTGCAACCGTGCGCCATGGCGGCGCAGCGTGTCATAGGCCCCATCGCGGGCGAGCACCTCCATGGTTTTCAGCCCCGCCGCCGAGGCGATGGGATTGCCCGACAGCGTGCCAAGCTGCATCAGCCATTTATCCGCGCCGACTTTGGATTTGTCGAAATGGGCCATGATCTCGGTGCTGGCCACAGTCGCGGCGAGAGGGAAGCCGCCGCCGATGATCTTGCCGAGCGTAGCGATGTCGGGGGTGACGCCGTAGAGTTCCTGCGCGCCGCCATAGGCGAAACGGAAGCCGGTGACGATTTCATCGAAGACAAGCAGGATACCGCGTTTGTCGCACTCCTCCCGCAGCGCTTGCAGGTAGCCGGGCAGTGGCGGGATCACCCGTTGCAGCGGCTCGACCATGATCGCGGCCACCTGACCTTCATACTCGTCGAGCAGCCCGCGCATGTAATCGATATCGTTGAAGGGCGCGACAAGGATGTCGTCGCAGACCGCCTCTGGAATGCCCGCGCTATCGGGCACCGCTTGGGGGAAATTGACGTGGCGCGTGGGGGCGAGGGACATTTGCGCCTCGGCGCTCATCCCGTGATAGCCGCCTTCGCATTTGATGATCTTGTCGCGGCCCATAAAGGCGCGGGCAAGGCGGATCGCATACATATCCGCCTCGCCGCCGGAGGAGACGAACCGCACCTGCTCGGCGCAAGGCACGGCGCGAATAATCTCTTCGGCCAGTTCGATCCCTTTGGAATTGTTGGCGAAAAAGGTCATGCCGCGCGGGAGTTGTTCCAGCACCGCCTCTATCACCTCTGGGTGGCCATGGCCGAGCAGCATGGGGCCAGAGCCGATCAGGTAGTCGACATATTCGTGCCCGTCCTCGTCCCAGACGCGGGAGCCGTCGCCGCGCGCGATGATGATACCGGGGTCGAAATTACCGAAACCGCCTGCGGGGAGCGCGGCTTGCGCGCGGGCGATCCAGTCTGATTGGGTGTGTAGTTTGTTCATTGTGGGAGCCTCCGGCGGGGATATTTGGGGCAAGATGAAAGTGCTAGGACAGGTTCAGGATGGGCGGGCCGAGCGCGCCCGGGTCGGGGGTGACACCGAGGCCGGGTTTGTTCGATGGGGCGATGCGGCCACCCGCGCGGGTGGGCGCGTTTGGGTCGATGCGGGGGGCAACGTAGCCTGACAGATCGCAGACGTTTAGCAGGAATTTCGGGTTGGTGGCCGCGCCAAGGTGGAGCGCGGCGGCGGTGGCGATATCACTGCCCCATGTGTCTTCGATGCACATCCGCGCGCCGAGATAGACACAAAGGTCGCGCGCGCGGCGCAGCGCGGACAATCCGCCGAACTTGCTGAGTTTCAGGGCGACCGCGTCGAGGATGCCTTTGCTCTGCGCCTCCAGCAGCGTGTCGGTGTCATGGGCGATCTCGTCCAGTTTCATCGGCAGCCCCGTGGCCGCGCGTACGGCGGCGCATTCGTCCAGGCTCTCGCAGGGTTGTTCCAGCATCACGTCCAGATGCGCGACGGCGCGGCCCACGCGGGTGGCGGTCAGCCGGTCGGTGCCGCAGTTCCAATCGCCATAGACCAGCGGGCCGGGGCCAACCGCTTCGCGCACTTTGCTCA